>JAUZOX010000623.1 GCA_030706265.1 Bacteroidota bacterium
AAAAATCTGGAACACTTGCGCCATCAGGGTTTCGTTCAATGGTTCATTGATACAATTAGAAAGCAAATCACAACAAAAAGAAAAATATTTAGAATCTGCTGAAAAACTCAGCCGAGATTTTTTAAGCTATCCTTTTCAGACTTGGATTGAAGCACCGAAACCTCACTTTGTCTTGAATATCTTCAATAATACCGTTGAGGATTTTCACGGTGCCTTTGCTGAAAACTTTTTTAGCCTATTTGATAAGCGGCGCAGCAGAGCCACCCCGGCCAAATTGACCATGTTAAGCACCGGTAAGAGGCGGGCAATCCGGGATTCGCCGGTAGCCTTGAGCCTGGTCCTGATCCGGTCTAAACCCTATGCGGTCCTGGCTTGTCCGAACGCACCCTAAAGGGCTTGTGTCCTCCCTCCCTTGCATGTTTTATAGCCCCTTTCTTTATAAATGAAGTGCAATCCAAAAAGAAAAGACCCTTTTTGAACCTTGAAAAAAGAGTTTAGGAAAATTGTCTTTTACTGAAAAAGGTATACAGTATTAAACCTTAAAAAAACACTGTATATGGGAATGAAAAAAGAAAAATTCGAGAGAATTATATCCGGCAAACGACATTTTATTTATCCGGAAGAGGAGAGAATCAAGATAGTGAAGGAACTTGAAAATGGATCAATTTCCATAAAAGAGGTCATGCAGAAATACGAAATCCATCAAGCGGACACAGTTTTAACCTGGCTAAAAAGATACTCTGCTCAATACAGGGAGAAATACATGCGTGTAATACTTCCGGTATCCGATCGAAGGTTAATAGCGTATAAGGTTGAAACAGGAGCATTAAGTCTGGAAGTAGCTTCAACGCGTTACAGGGTGCAACAAGAGACCATAAAAAAATGGATAAAGTTGTATACTTGTACAACAATAACCCCAGATACTATGTCCCGAAAAGAGCAACCACAGCAGCGATCAACCAGTGAAACAAAAGCATTACAAGAACAGGTAAAGATGCTAAAACTCAAGGTGGAAGGATTGGAGACACTGATTGATATTGCAGAAAAAGAGCTGAAAATCGATATCAGAAAAAAACCTGGCACCAAGCAGTAAAAGCAATGAAAGAAAGCCATACACAAGCAGGGATCGGGCCGCTTTGTATGCTGTTTGGTAAAACCCGTTATGCCTTTTACAAGAAAGAAAAGAACAAACAAAGGTGGTTAAATGAAGAGCAGATCGTACTGGAACTGGTGGCCATGATCAGGCGGGAACTGCCCCGTATCGGTACTCCCAAGCTCTATCACATGTTGAAAAAACCGATACAGGATCATCGCATCAAAATGGGCAGAGACTCCCTTCACAGACTTCTTTGTGAAAATGGACTGACCGTAAGGCCCAGGAAACGATATGTGGTGACAACCGACTCCAGGCATTGGATGAAGAAATACCCCAACCTGATAAAGGATCTTGAAGTCAATGAATCTGAACAGGTATGGGTCTCAGACATTACCTACATCCAGGTAGGGGAAGGATTCAACTTCTTATCCCTGGTCACCGATGCTTATTCAAAACAAATCATGGGGTTCTGTCTTCACCCAACCCTGGAGGCGGAAGGGTGTATGAATGCCCTGAAAATGGCTTTGAGCCAGAAAACAAAATACGACACAAGCCATATCCACCATTCTGACAGGGGAGCCCAGTATTGTTGCGCTGACTATGTGAATTTATTACTGGCTGCAGGATTAGGGATAAGTATGACCCAAAACAAAGACCCCTACGAAAATGCCATCGCCGAAAGGGTTAATGGAATACTCAAGTACGAGTTTAGCTTAAACCGTGAATTTGCAAACCCGCCTCAAGCCCTTGAAGCCGTTCAAAAGAGCATTAGGGCTTACAATCAGCTAAGACCTCACATGAGCTGTAATTACCTTACCCCGGTGCAGGCTCATCAAATGAAAGGTACTTTGGAGAAAAAATGGAAACCGAAAGTAAAGCAAAAAGAGAAAGAATTATTGATCGAATGCTTTTAAATCAAAGAGCCATTTTATGTAAAACTATTTTAAAATTGTTTCAGAAAAAATTACTAACTTCAATTTATTAGGAATGTATACTTATTTTAGTGAAAATGATTTTTACTGTATACTTTTTCTAGTAAAGCTTCTTAAAAGTGTATACCAATTTTAGTAAGGGACAAAAGTTAGGATATTGGTATATGAAGTGTATATAAAGGGTATATAACTTACCCCTGTCTCGTACCAGTCTCGTACGTGTCTCGTACATGTCTCGTACATGTCTCGTACATGTCTCGCTCTATAGTACGAAACACGTACGAGACACGTACGAAACAACAGCGAAACATGTACGAGACAGGGACCAATTATATACCCTTTATATACACTTCATATACCCTTTACCCCACAATATTATCTCAGATCTGTTTAA
>JAUZOX010000624.1 GCA_030706265.1 Bacteroidota bacterium
CTACAGATGCGGTAAGCTATCTGGAACTGTATGTCAATAAGGATGGCAAATGGATTCATGCCGGTGACGATCAAAAGCTGAAAAAAATCAATGATTCAATCTATCTGGTTTTCGGAAAAGTCACAAGTCCGGTTGATACTATATACCGTGTGGTCCGGAAAAACCATTCGGGTTATACTATCAAGGATTATCAGAATAAAGTATTGGTTTCAACCGGTTTCAGCAAGATGATCATCCCCCTTGTCAAGGAGGGAACCTGGGTCAACTACTACAGGTCTACCCATAATATCAAATCTGAAGAGTACTATACGAACAACCAGCTGACGGGAAACAAGCGTTGGAAAGAAAACGCAACCGAGGACTTAGCAAATGTGTTTCCCCATGCCGAGGTTGACCCTGAATTCAAGGGCGGACACAAACAATTGCAGACCTATCTTTCAACCAGCACTAAATATCCGGGTAAGTCAAGGCGACACAATGAAAAAGGAATCGTAATGGTTCAGTTCATCGTCATGGAAAACGGCATCATCGATGGCGTTGAAATCCTCAAAGGGGTCTCTCCTTCATTGGATGCCGAATCACTCAGGGTCGTCAAGTTAATGCCCACCTGGAAGCCGGGAACAATCAACGGTAAAAATGTACGGGTAGCCATGCAAGTCCCCTTCCAGTACAATATTCCCAAAAGTTGATATTTTCTTTGGCCGAAACCAATTAAGTTGCAATTATCATAAAACGAGCATGTTTGGAATCACAAACAACGATGAACCGGGCATACATGCTCGCTCTATGCGAATATTTTAATACAAATTAATTACATATGAAGAATACTGATTTTAAAACTACGTTAAAGGCAACGATTTTTACATTTTTTGCATTAATTGGCATGAACTGTAGTGCGGTTCATGCTGCTAATGCCGTTGGAGAAAATGCATCCGACAGTTCATTTCAAGTAACCGTCACTACGGGGAATAATCAGATTACACAGGGAAAGAAACTGGCTACCGATGCCTATTATCTCAAGCCAGCCATTCACTATAGTTACAAGCAGGGATTCTACATTGATCTGTCAGGAAATTATATTCCGGATTTCAAAAAGAATTCTTTTTCAAGCATGAATGTGGGAACAGGATATAACTTTGATCTGGGAAACAACATTTCGACCGGGATAGACTATTCTTAACCTATTATATTTCAAAGAAAGAGCTCTTGTCGAGTGCTCCCAATGATTTATCATGGAATTTGGGATGGGATAATCCTGTTTTGTCACCATCGCTAAATCTGGATTATAGCTTCGGTACTACAAATGATATTTCCGCCGGATTGGATTTGTCCCATAGCTTTGCCATTAATCATATATTTTGCTCCTCAGACAAAATCTCAGTTCCCGTATCCATATCCACAACCTTTGCTACTGCCAATTTTTACAAGGCATATGTAACCAAAAACCATGTAAAAAACAAAAAGACAAAAACTGAAGTCAATCCAGCCACAGTTGATACCTCCTTCGGCATAAGTGATTTTTCTTTGTCTGCTTCCTTCTCGTATCAAATCAAGAATTTCAGTCTGACGCCGGCTGTCTCTTATCAGGTGCCTTTTGGATCCGCTGCAGATATAACCGGTAATACACCGGTCTTCACTATGCAGGTGGGATATATTTTTTAATTTAGGACCATTAGATTCCGGAAATTAAGCCTATACCAATATGACTTCACGTCGGTTTAAGCTATTTCTTAAATTTTCCTTTAGGTAAAACACGCCCCGATCTTCACCGTACCGCATCCCGCTGAACCGCCATATCCAGCCTCACCGGAAGCAACGCACAACTCCACTCCGACCGCTGCCACCACCGTCACCCCTGGCTGGAGCGCTACAGGCTCTTTGAAAGAAGCCGACAGCACCAGGTCCTCCGGATCCGCCGAACGATTCTTCCACTCTGTGAATACCGTCACCGAGCATCTTTCCAGTCCGGGCCATGCCGCCCATAATTCCTTTGGGGTCTCGTCCCACACAAAATCAGCCACCTGTGCAATCGTCAGCCCCAGGCGATACGAGAAGAACTTGTCAGGCCACACGATGCCGAAAAACGACCTGAATCCCTCCAGGCGCAGCGTCACCGTCCTGCGATCCTCCGAAAAAGTGATTTTGAATGGATGGGTGAGCACCTCGTCGAAAGAGTGCCGGGTATTGAGCACGACCGTGGTGAGTTGCTGCGGTGCGCTGCTCAGCAGGATGGAACGTTTCCCGCGGTCATGAACGTCGTCCTGCAGCTGCAGCCCCCTGGCCACCTTCATGATGTTGCCGAAATAATATCCGCTGCACAGGTGATTCACCCCGTTCAGGGACCACCGCAGTTGTTGCCCCCATTTGGCACAACCCTTGAATTCGCTCATATTCTCCCTAACCCGCTCCATC
>JAUZOX010000625.1 GCA_030706265.1 Bacteroidota bacterium
AGCCCGCATCCGGAATATCATCCTGGAGAGCATTGAAAAGAAAGGACTTGCCGGTTCATCCATCGAGGTACTGAAAGCCATGATGCTTCTCAGGCAGCTCTCCAATCATCCCCTCATGACCGATCAAAACTATCAGGGTGACAGTGGCAAATTTGAGGAAGTACTCCGCAACATCCAGAACCTCGTCGAAGAAAAGAACAAGGTACTGGTGTTTTCATCTTTTGTTAAACATCTTAACCTGTTTGCCAACAAATTCAATGAACTGGGGATCCGCTATACCATGCTGACCGGCTCGACGATGAACAGGGAAAAGGTGATCCATGACTTTAAAGACAATGCCAACAACCGCATCTTCCTGATTTCGGTCAAGGCAGGAGGGGTCGGACTCAACCTCACCGAAGCCGACTATGTGTTCATACTCGATCCATGGTGGAACCCTGCAGTAGAACAACAAGCCATCAGCAGGTCACATCGTATCGGACAATCCAAGAATGTGATAGCATACAAATTCATCACCAAAGACAGCATTGAAGAGAAGATCATGAAATTACAGGAACAAAAGCTGCAACTCGCTGAATCGTTTGCGCCATCAAACAATCCGCTTAAAGACATAAGCGAGGAAGAAATTACAGATCTGTTTGCCTGATATTCCAGGATGGCCCTACAAAGAATAACATGTTAGCAATCAGCCTAAAGCACTTTCTATAAGGGAACGGGCATTCAACAAGCGTTCCTCCCCGATTCCCTTTACTATCCGATAGTTGGCGCCATAGATTTCAAGCTGGTTGCGATAAATTTCAAACAATTCCTCCCGGATATGGGGATTTTCGCGCAGGGGATCATATTGCCAGGGCAGATCGAAATAAGTCAGCAGGTATAAATCATAGTGATGATCCATTAAACGATCGAGGATCCATTGATGGCAGGTATGCCACTTGAATTCACACCACACCTTATTGATGATCAATTCGGTGTCTACAAACAAATAATTTTCGGCAAACAGGGCCAAACGGTTTTCGTTACCCAATTGACCTTGGGCTATTTTCAAAACATCTTCATAATCGTATTCCCGGTCAATCTTAGCAAGATATTCTCGCGCATATTCGGGAACCCAGGTCGTGTTATAATAGTCGGCCAGTTGTTGTGCCAGGGTACTTTTCCCCGTTGATTCCGGACCGATGATGGCGATTCTTTTAAGCAAGGGATTGAGCATTTTTTATTTTTTTATTCCATTCCAGCCAGCCCGAGACGGCAATTCCAAAGAAGACCAGGTATTGTATGCTGGTAAATGCAAGGTGTTGTGATATCGACAGCGGGATCAGGATCAAATCGCCCAGTATCCACCCCAGCCAGTTCTCGGCCTTTTTCCGTGCCATCAACCACATCGTCACGAAAAAGATGGAGGTCGTGAAACCATCCAGGAAAGGCACCCTGCTGTCGGTATAGCTGCTAAGCGCAAAATAAAGCACCCATGTCCCCAATAACACCAATCCTGCCGCCAGCCCCCACCCCCTGCGGCTCAGGTGGGTTATGGCGGTATTCCCCTCAACCGAAGGATGATGAATCCAGTTGTACCAGCCATAGATGCTCATTATCAGGTAATACACCTGAACAAGCGACTGGGCGTACAACCTGGCTATAACAAACAGGTAAACATACAGCGCGACATTGATGATGCCGGTGGGGTAAACCCAGATGTTCTCCCGGCTGGCAAACCAGACACTGAGTATGCCGAAAATGACAGCGAAATACTCTAATAAAGAGGTCGCCGCCAAATCGTGCCACAGTGTTTGAAAGAATACTTGCATAAAAAAATGATTAACCGTATGTTTAGGATACCACAAAAATAATCAGAAATGATATTACCTTTGACTTGTCAACGCAATGTTTTATGAACCGGGCATGTTTGAAAACTCAATCACCCTGAAAATCATCCATGCGAGTTCCATGCGACCGATTTAATACAAATTATTTTTGCATGAAAAGATTG
This sequence comes from Bacteroidota bacterium, assembly GCA_030706265.1. Classification (GTDB taxonomy): domain Bacteria; phylum Bacteroidota; class Bacteroidia; order Bacteroidales; family Cfx3-03; genus Cfx3-03. The sequence continues at coordinate 1,991 of JAUZOX010000625.1, forward strand.
AAAATCTACCACTTGTTTATCATTTTAATGGTGATGCTGATGAGCAGCTGCCTAACAACTGAGAAGAAAGAATACGTCTTTAAGTTTACGGGAAGCAACTCCGGCACCCTGACAATCCGTTACATAAATCTGTTGTCGGCAAGTGACGACAGCACCGATCGCTCAAAGGAAGATTTCCAGGAACTATTGAAAACATACCTGAACGGCGATTTGATCAGGAAAGAATACCCCACCGCAACCAATATCAGAAAGCAATTATTGGAAGTAAACGGACAGTTGGATGCCGAAATAGTCATGGACTTTCCGGATCTCGAAGCCGCAAAACTTTTTCAATACGATCAAAACAGCCCCCTCATGCTTTGCCTGACCAATGAAACCAATACCGAACACTATATCGATTCAAACGGAAAATATGGCG
>JAUZOX010000626.1 GCA_030706265.1 Bacteroidota bacterium
CAATAATCAAACCTTTACGCAGAATCTGTTAAATTTTAAAAGTCCATGTTTAAAAAACCGCATTGAATTGCATTTATTTCGTAATATTGCAGCAGGAACTTAACGTATGGTTTATTCTTTACACATAGTCGGTTTGACACTCGTCAATAACATTACACTCCCCACATGTACCCCCTGGGGGGTATAGCTTGTGTTTTTTCTTCCGTCCTTTTTTCCTATTCCATTTTTTTAGTTATTTCTCAATTTAAATCATATATGTTATGAAGGTAATGAAGTTTGGTGGTACCTCTGTTGCCTCAGCCGAAAGTATTTTAAGGGTCATAGACATTGTGGCCGCATGTCAGGAAAAGAAAGTCGTCGTAGTTGCAGCCATGGGAACTACCACGGACCAATTGCTGGAACTGAGTATCAAAGCATCAACCGGTGATGAGAGCTATAAAGAAGGTCTGGCCACCTTGGAAAAGCTTCACCTGAAAGTCATCGAAAAACTGATAGCGCCCAGGGAACGAAGCAGTGTAATCGCCAAAATAAAGTTCCTTTTCAATGAATTGACCTCGGCCCTGCACGGAGTCTATATCCTGCGTGAGTTAACACCGAGGACTTCAGACTATTTATTGAGTTTTGGAGAGCGGTTGTCGGCCATGATTTTGAGCAGTGCCCTGCCCGGTTCGGTCTATGTGGATGCGCGCGAGCTCATCAAAACCGATAACAAACACGGCCGGGCAACCGTTGATTTTAACGTGACCAATCCGTTGATCGTTGACAAACTTGCAATCTTTAACGGTATCCCGGTAGTAACCGGATTCATTGCAAGTACAGCTCAAAACATTACCACTACTTTGGGCCGCAGGGGATCGGATTATACGGGAGCCATCATAGCAGCTGCTTTGGGCGCCTCTATACTGGAGATCTGGACCGATGTGGATGGCATACTCACGGCAGATCCTTTAAAAGTTGAAAAAGCATACAGTCTTGAAAGCCTGAGTTATTCCGAGGCGATGGAGCTCTCGTACTTCGGCGCCCGGGTAATTTATCCACCTGCCCTGGTACCGGTTTATAAAAAGGACATCCCCATCCAAATCCGGAACACCTTCAACCTTCAAAATAAGGGAACGCTTATCACCAATGCGGTCGGACCCGAATCGGCCAAATCGATCAAGGGAATCTCCTCGATCGAAAATATCAACCTTGTCACCATACAGGGTTCGGGCATGGTGGGAGTCACCGGCATATCCAACCGGCTGTTCGGGGCATTGGCCAGGAGCAAAGTAAACGTGGTACTCATCTCGCAGGCTTCCTCCGAATACTCAATTACCTTTGCCATCATCGATCGCGATACCGAACGGGCTAAAGCCGCCATCGAGAAAGAATTTGCCTATGAGATCAGTTCGGGGAATATTCACGATATCACGATAGAGAAGGACTTGTGCATTGTGGCTATCGTGGGGGAGAATATGAAAAAGAGCCCGGGGATAGCAGGCAAGCTATTTCACACATTGGGCCGTAACGGGATCAATGTCAGGGCTATCGCCCAGGGCGCCTCGGAATTGAATATTTCATGCGTCATTGAATTAAAAGACCTGAAGAAAGCGTTGAATACGATTCATGAATCATTCTTCCTGTCTGAATACCAGCAAGTCAATGTATTTATTGCCGGTACCGGTGCAGTCGGAAGTAAGTTGATTGAACAAATTCATGCGCAACAAAATAAACTATTGGTTCAGCACCGGTTAAAACTCAATGTTTGTGGAATCATGAACTCGCGTCTGATGCTGATCAATTCCAATGGCCTTGATCTGGAAGATTACCGTACCCGGCTTACAAAATGGGGGAAGAAGGCGGATCTGGATGATTTTATCGGGCAAATTGCTTCCTTTAACTTGCTGAACAGTGTATTTGTTGACTGCACCGCAAGCCTTGAAGTGACCACCAAATATGTCAGCCTCTTTAATTCCATCACTTCAGTTGTCTCCGCCAATAAGAGCGCGTGCTCATCGGAATACAGCAACTATGCGAAGATAAAACAGACTGCCCGGAACAAGGGAGTAAAGTTTCTGTATGAAACCAATGTCGGCGCCGGTTTACCGGTCTTAAACACCCTGGCAGACCTTATCAAGAGTGGCGACCGCATCGTTAAGCTGGAAGGTGTGCTTTCCGGGACACTGAACTTTATCCTCAATACGGTCGGACCCGAGATACCACTAAGCCATACGATCAGATTAGCTGTCGAGAAGGGGTTTGCCGAACCCGATCCCCGCATCGATTTGAGTGGAACCGATGTTGCCCGCAAGCTGCTGATCCTGGCCCGGGAGATAGGGATCCCCCTGGAGATGCAGGACGTGCGTGTTGAGAAACTGGTTCCCGACAAATATTTTGCCTGTGCCAATCCCGCTGAATTCATGAAAGAG
>JAUZOX010000627.1 GCA_030706265.1 Bacteroidota bacterium
GCTGGCCACCCGATTGGATGCGGAAAGCCGTTTCTTGCGTGCATTTTATTATTTCGACCTGGTAAGATATTTTGGAAAGGTTCCCATCATCGATCATACCGTTCTGGCCTCCGAAGCCAATAAAATTGCACGCAGCCCTGTATCCGATGTCTATAAATTGATTATTGCTGACCTTCAGACAGCCATTACCAATTTACCCGCTTCTTATACGGGAGTTGATGTAGGCAGAGCCACAAAATATGCTGCCGAGGCATTGTTGGCCGAAGTTTATATGACCCGCTCAGGACCGACTTATTCTATTGAAGGTCCCGGCCTTGGTTTAAACGAATGGAATCTGGCCTTACCCCTGTTGCAGGATATCATTAGCAGCGGCCTCTTTACCTTTAATCCGAATTATGCCAATATATTTTCGTATTCCAACCAAAACCCTTCTCTCAATAAAGAAGCCGTGTTTGATGTAATGTATCTGACCGGAGCCAGTGGAACCAGTTCAATTTATGGAGCTACCTTCCCCTGGGATCTGTGTCCGAATATATATTTTAAATCAATTGGCGATACCAAATCAAACGGAGCACTTGAAGCGATTCCGGTTTCGAATGATTTGCTGAACTCCTATGCCGCCGGCGACGTTCGTAAGACTTTCGCCATTCACACAGCACCATACAATAATGCCGGCAGCACCGAAACCCGTCCGTTCTTTCAGAAATATCTCGACTTTACAAAAATTCCATCCACAAGCCGGTTCGACTGGGGAATCAACTTTATCGCCATCAGGTACACCGATATCTTGTTGCTTAAAGCCGAATGCGTTTTACATGGTGCTCCGGGTTCACAATCTACCGATGTAGATGCTGTGGTAAACCAGGTTAGAACCAGGGCGGGAGTTGGAGCCGTTCCCCTGGTTGGCGTTACACTCGCCCAGCTTTTTGATGAAAGAAGAAGGGAGTTTGCCGATGAAGGTAGCCGCTGGTTTGATCTCCAAAGAAGCGGGAACCTGGTAACGATCATGAACGCCTGGATAGCCGTTGATGATGCCGTCAGAAAACAAATGAATCAGGTTGTTCCTGGTTATATAATTTACCCTGTTCCGCAATCACAGCTCGATGCTATGCCGGGTCTCTATACGCAGAATACCGGATACTAATTTTATAAGCTATTGAATTAAAATAAGGTTTCCCTTAACCTTATAATCAATAGAAATTCATTTTTTAAAGTAAAGTTGAGTTTAAAAAGTAACTGTCAATCAGCGCCTTTTTAAACTCAGCTTTTTTTATTGGCAGTGATTATTGATCTTGCGCCGGCCATCTCTATGTTTTACACCTTTCATTCATGAGGGAATAATTCAGACAATAATTATCAACAATTTTCCATTTTTTAAACTATATTTGTTACACCCTCACGGCTTATTTTATGATAAACCTGCCGCCGGCAGATACAAATAAAAAAGCACGCATTCAGAGGTTAAAAATTTATGATAATCTTTAGGGAAAATTCTGGTTTAAAGGATACTTTATGGATACTTAATGGATACTTAATGGATACTTAATGGATACCCATAGAGTATCCAAAAACTATCCTTTAATAATTCATGAGCGATCTTTCAATTTTCCATGAAAGAAGCCTTTTTCTTAAAGCTTATTATTCCCTTCCAAATAATAAATCATTCATTTGGCGATAGGCGGTAAGTTCGTACCGGTTTCCTGTAATAAATTTCAAAAAGGGACTTCAGAATTTTGCCATTCGGCAACTTTACAAACGCAACCACAATCCGGAATCGGATTGGTACCGTAAGAGCCACTTAAAAAAACAATCAAACAGCCATAAACCATAAAAGCCGGTTCGGTTTCTGATAATGTTTAGCTTGTCAAAGATAATCATTTGCTCTGACCTTTAATATATAGCGACACATCTTTTCCGGACTTTCTTTCATAAAAATGAAAAGTTTGTAAAGCCTTTTTAGGTTTTGACGCCCATTTTAAAGAATTTGACACGATATAAGCATTCCCGACATTGTCGAATTTTAAACAATGGATAGATTTTATAATAATATCACATACAGATTTTTCATATTACAAATTCATGATATTTGAAGAAATTTGCAAAGCAAATAAATATATAATATTTATACAATTTGATACACTTTTTTTATGCATGAAATTGTATCAAATTGAAAAGAAATTTTATCTTTGTTCGCAAAGTTCAGTGTGAAGATTTCTAACTATTAAACATTTAAACCGGATCTATTTTGATTCATTCCAATTTCAAACGTTTGCGGATTTAAGTGTAATATTTACCCTCTATTTAATTCAGGAACTCAACTTAAAAAATCAAAAACCGGGATGATATGTTAAAAAATTTGATGCTGCTAATAGCCTTTATGATCTGCTGCGGATCCTATGCACAGAA
>JAUZOX010000628.1 GCA_030706265.1 Bacteroidota bacterium
AGGCAATGCCACCTTAATCGTTGCGGGTGATATTGATGTTGCACAAACCAAGAAGTGGATTGAAAAGTACTTTGCAGAGATTAAGTCCGCACCGGCTCTTAAACCCTTGCCCAAGATGCCGGTTAAGCTGGCTGAAACGGTAAGATATTTTTGCGAAGATAACCTAGCCAATGCACCCAGATTATCCATGGAGTTCCCGACCGTAGAAATGTTCAATAAAGATGCCTATGCGCTCGATTTCCTGGCAAGTGTTTTTGCAAGAGGGAATAAATCCCCGTTATACAAGGTGATTGTTAAAGAGAAAAAACTGGCCCTCAACGTTTCGGCTTACCAGAACAGCTCTGAAATCGCAGGCGAGTTCACAATCAATATCACTTCTTTGCCGGATGTGAAACTGAGCGATGTTGAGGCAGCCGTAAAAGAAGCGTTTCAACGTTTTGAAAAGGATGGCTTTACGGATCAGGATGTCGAAAGGCTAAAGGCCGGAATCGAATACGACTTTTACAGACAGAATGAAAGCGTTTTAAACAAGGCCATGTTATTGGGCGATTACAATATTTTTGAGGGTTCTCCCGATTATATCACCACCGACTTCAACAACCAGATGAGCGTCACCAAGGAGGATATCCTTCGGGTTTATGACAAATACATTAAAAATCAAAATTATCTGATTACCAGCATAGTTCCGAAAGGAAAAGCAGATCAGGCCGCTGCCGATTCGAAGATGTGGGTGGTAAAGGAAGAATCCATTGCTCAACAGGGAACGAAAAAGAAAGAGGTAGCGCCTTCCAAATATGTTCCGATTGCTTCCAAAATCGACCGGACCAAAGAGCCGGTAAAAGGACCTGATCCGATCATTACCATTCCCAAAATCTGGAATGCAAAAACGGTCAATGGAATTCCCGTTTATGGCATCACCCGGACAAAATTACCTTTGGTTGAATTCTCCCTCGTCCTGAAGGGAGGCATGTTGTTGGATCGACCCGACCTGGTAGGCGTCGGATCCCTGACAGCACGTTTGATGAACAAGGGGACCAAAAACAAAACGCCCATTGAACTGGAGGAAGCAATGCAGAGTCTGGGTGCCAACATTTATATTGCGGGCGGAGAAGAAACAATTACAATTTATGGAAGTTGCCTGGCAGACAAGTTGAATGAAACTTTTGCACTGGCCAAAGAGATGCTGTATGAACCGCGCTGGGATGAGAAAGAATTTGCACTGGCAAAGAGTCAAACCATAGAAGGGCTCAAGAGAAGCGAAACATCGCCCACATCGATTGCACGCAATGTATTCAATAAACTGGTTTATGGAAGCGAAAACATGCTGGCCAACGAAACCTCAGGCACCGTAAAATCCGTTGAAAAGATCACCCTTGAGGATCTGAAGAGTTATTATGACCGTTATTTTGCTCCTTCAGTGACTAAAATCAGTGTCGTAGGAGATGTGACCCAGGATCAGGCCATCACATTGTTCAATGGTTTAAAGGAATGGAAAACAAAAGAGGTTAAGTTTCCGGAGATGACCGGTATCTCCTCTTCCAAACCCGGAATTTATTTCGTGGATATTCCGGGGGCCAAACAGTCGCAGGTCTTTGTAGGACATGCAGGACCAAGCTCCATCGATCCTGATTATTATAAAGCGGTTGTCATCAATTACAAACTTGGTGGTGATTTCAATTGCATCCTGAACATGATCCTGCGTGAACAGAAGTCGTTTACCTATGGAGCCCGTTCGGGTTTTAGCGGTGATGCCTATGCAGGAGAATTCCTGGCTTCAACCGCTGTCCAATCCAATGCAACATATGAAACTTCACAAATCATGCGTGATGAAATCACAAAATACACCCAGGGCATTGCGAAGGAAGATCTCGATCAGGTGAAGAGCACTATTTTAAAGAGCTATTCAGGTCGTTTTGAAACATTGTCGCAGCTTAATGGTATGCTGTATCCCATCGTGATATATAACTTTCCATTCGATTACATCAGCAAGCGTGAAGCGATCGTTCAAAATATGACTCCGGCTGAACATGCGACGCTTTCACAGAAGTTTTTGCATCCCGAGAAATTGATCTATTTGATTGTCGGGGATAAGGCTACCCAGTTTGATAAACTGAAAGAACTTGGATTGGGTGATCCCGTTTTACTCAATCGGGAAGGAAAACCGGTGACGGATTAGCAAATCAGGATTTAAAGTAGAAACACTTTTTTTAGTCGTTGAAAAGTCAGAAAGAGAGGTTGTCTCGAATCCCGGAGGCAGTCTCTCTTTCTGATAAATCGTTTCGTTTTCGCTTATCGATAGCTGAATGGACTATTCATTAACGATGCAATGACCAGAATTTAGGAGTGACACAGCTTAGGTTACAATCTTTTTGCATATACCTATAAAAGATCTTTTAGAAATCTTA
>JAUZOX010000629.1 GCA_030706265.1 Bacteroidota bacterium
GTGGTTTAAACCCGATGTCGTGGTTGGGGTAGGTTACTGGGGCTACACCCCCCAGGTGGTGCTTCATCCGCTTCGATATGGCATGAGGCCGGTACCATGGCTGGTTGCCGATGGATATATCGCCAACTACCAGGAGACATTGAATTCGCTTCCCCTCATCCTGGTGACTTCAAACTGGGTCAAGGAGATGTATGTGCGTGACGGCATCAATGGCGATAAGATCGAGGTGCTGCCCGTAGGGTGTGATACCGACTCTTTTGTTATGTATGACCGGCACGATCCAAAGATAATGGCAGTCAGAAAAGTGCTGGGGGTTTCACCCAATCAGGTCATGATCCTTACAGTAGGAGGGGACGCCGCATCCAAAGGGGCGCAGGAAGTCATGCAAGCACTTGCTGCCATTAACAGTAAGGCAAAGAACTGGAAATATATCTGCAAGGTATGGCCTCAACAGCGCACCAGAATTCAAAATATTGCCGATCAGGAGATGGCTTCACAACTCGGTATTGAGCATAATGTCTATTATGCAACCAATACCGTTTCCCGAAACTTTATGCCTTACCTGATAGGAGCCTGCGATATTTATGCCGCACCTTCACGCTTGGAGGGCTTTGGCATGCCACAGGTGGAAGCGGGAGCCTGCGGGAAACCGGTACTGGGAATTAACGCGATGGGGATGCTCGATACCCTGATCCACGGGAAAACCGCTTTCCTGGCTGAGGTGGCCAGGGAAATTGTGGTAGATCACGTGATGTTGGGAGGGGAATCCGGTTTCGAAGAGCAGCACGTCGTTCGATTTGATGTGCCGCGGACTGTGGATTACAGGGCAGACGTCAAAGATCTAACCTGCTACCTGTTGCAGCTTATCAACGATGCCGCATTAAGGGAAAAGATGGGCAAGGCAGGCCGTGAACGGGTTGTGGCAAATTTTGATTATAGGGTCGTGGCCCAAAAGTTTGTCCGGCTTATGAATGATAAGCTTGGTATAAAGTAAACTGATAAATCAAAACACATGCAAACTTCAAGCTGGCAGGAGGTGGAGGAAGCCAAAAAGGCGGCCCTGGAGGTGTTGTTACATAATGCAAGAGGGCCTTGTCACGGGCTGCCCAGGACCGCAGGATGGGGGTACCCTGAACCCTATACCCGGGATTTGATGTTTTCTATGCTTGGCATTGCGGTGTCAGGCAGCCGGGAGCTGATGGAAAGCATGCGAGAGGTGTTGGCGACCTTGGCTGAGAACCAGACCGAACATGGTCATATCACTTCGCTGGTACATGACAAGGATGACCGGGGTGCAAGTGATACGACTCCTTTGTTTTTGCTGGGGACCGGTATTTTTAGAAAGGTGACCGGGGAGACGGATTTTCTGAAGGAAGCGGTTGAAAAGGCGCTGGTCTGGATGGAGTATCAATGTCCTTCGGACCGCTGCCTTGTTGCACAACAGCCTACCAGTGACTGGCGTGACGAACAATGGGTGTCAGGATTCGGATTGTTTGTTAATACACTGGTCTACTGTTATCTTCGTTTGTTTGGCCAAGACAAAAGGGCGGATATGATTCATCATGAGATGAGCCGGTTCACCATTACCGGCGATATCATGCACCGTCATGTACATGAAGGGTTGGTTGTAAAGCACAAGCCCTATTATGCCTTATGGGCCTATAAACTATATAGCAGCGAAAGGTTCGACCTGTTGGGGAATGCCCTGACCATTCTTTCAGGGATTGCTTCCCCGACGAGGGCCGAGGAAATGATTTCATGGATCGAAGAGGAGTGCGATGACATGATCCGAAAAGGAGAACTGGCGGTCGACCTGCCGCCTAATTTCTTCCCTTTTGTAAAACCGGAAGATCCGGACTGGCATCCCAGATACAAGCTTTTCAATAATCCCGGTGAATATCACAATGGGGGAATCTGGCCTTTTATCTGCGGTGTTTACGTCGCCGCACTGGTGGCGGCGAAGAAGTTTGCACTGGCAGAGGAGAAGCTTCTCCACTTAACCCGTCTGAACAGGTTATCTAAGAAAGGAGGGTTGGCCTATGGATTCAACGAATGGGTCAAGGCACAGGATGGTTTGCCAAAAGGACAAGACTGGCAAACCTGGAGCGCCGCACTTTATCTTTATGCTGCAAAATGTGTGGAAATAAAGCAGACTCCGTTTTTTGATGAAATACGGATGGGATATGAAAATATGAGAAGTGGTAATGGATAAAAGTGTTTGAGGTTTAGTAAACGACCTGTACAGATGAGTCTCGGGAAGCAGCTTATTCTTCTTATAATCGTTTTGATGATCACAGGTGATTTTGCACTTGCACAGATAAATCCTGTTAAAAATGATTCCAACCGGCTTTATCAGCACATCGAAACCTATTCGAAGAGAAGCAAGTTTACAAAGTTTATA
>JAUZOX010000063.1 GCA_030706265.1 Bacteroidota bacterium
CCCTAAGATTTCGTTTGCATTCATAACCGTAACAAATGCCCTCGGATCAATTTGATGAATGAATTCCTGCAAAATCGGCACTTCCCTGCGACTTACAACCGTGAAGATAATGGTCTTCGCCTCTCCCTTGTACATTCCTTTGCCGGGAATATACGTGCCGCCACGTTCCATATCCACGATTATTTTCTCCCTGATCATCTCGTAATGATCTGAAATGATTAACACGGTCTTGTCATAGGTAATCCCATCCAAAACCACATCAATCACTTTACCGGTGACAAAAATGACAATCCAGGAGTATAGCGGAATTCGCCAGTCCCTAAAAACCACAACCCCCAACAACACGATGCATGAATCAACATAAATCATCAATGTACCCAACGGTAAACGCGTATATTTGGCAATGATCATGGCGATAATATCAGAGCCGCCGGATGTCGCTTTTGCCTTAAAGATAAGCCCCAGCCCAAAACCAATGATGACCCCGCCGAAAACGCACCCCATGAATACTTCGTTCTTAAGCCCCAAAGGATCATTATTCCCTACCAGGATAGTCAGCATATCCATAAAGATCGAAGAAAGCACGAAGCCGACAACTGTTTTAACACCAAACCTCGGTCCCAATATTTTGATGCCGATGATCGTAAGCGGCACATTGAGAATCAACCCGAATAAACCGACCGGAAATCCTCCATCGGGACTGAGTTCTTTTGGGAAAAGACCAAGTGTAAGGTGGTGTACAACAATTCCGATGCCATAAACTCCCCCGGGGACAATATCATACGGATTGATAAAAAATACGAATCCGACAGCCAGAATAAATGCACCAAGAATAGTTAATCCATAAGATATGAACCACTTACGTGAAAACAATTTATCTCTATATTGAATACTGGTCATTTCATGCCTTTTATTAACCCACAATGAAAGAACGAGCAAAGGTATAAACTTTTCCGGGTATAAAAATGCAGATTGAATCCGTCGATCAATATTATCATGAATAAGAAAAACAATGAGCCCACGAATATAACAATCTGATCATCTGCATAATATGTCGTCTATTTTTTTTTACAATATTCAATTCCAAAACATACCATCCCGACTTTAAACTTAAATTTTTAATGCTAAGGGTTATTGCATTATCAATCAGCTTATTTATTTAATCGGGGAAAAAAATTCTTCTATGATTTCTATTTCCCGTATTACCTTTTCTTTTTTTCTGGATTAAGACTAAGAATTCCTGCACACCGAACATTATGCTAATCTTTAAATGAGAGCCTCTATTTTGGCGTTGAATGGAATTATTTAAAACAATTTAACCATGCATTAATTATTCATAATCAATATTTTAATTCAGCATGAAACAAACATACCTGAAAACATCAATACCGATGATCTTTTGCATGCGAGTTCCATACGACCGATTTAATCAAATTATTTACGTATGAAGTTAGTAAAATCCATTATAGCATTGCTACTTGTTATGCTGGCCAGCAATTCCTGCTTCAAGGATGACTCCCGTCCGTACAATGAAAGGCAATCAAACACAACCGCCATAGACAACCTTTCAGTATCGTCGAATTTTGATTGGAAGACAACCAAAAAATATCAGCTGACGCTCAAAGGAAATTTAAGCCGGGTGGTTAAAATCGCTTCGATGGAAGACACCGTATATCAAAAGGTATTTTTAAAGGCCGGTACGGATTGTGTTTCGACCATTAGCATACCGGCAACTGAAGACAGTATTCAACTGATATATAATAACCAGAAAATAAAACTATTACTATCGGGCTCTACGTTAACCTATTCCTTTTAAAAAAGGATATCGGATATGAAACGAGCATGATTACAGATCATAAACAAGAATGAACCGAGCATTTATGCAAGCTCTATACGACCAATTAATAAAATAATAACCGTATAAAAATCTTCAATGCGAGTTCCATACGACCATTTTAACACAAATTATCTACGGATGAAAAAACATCTCCCTTTTTTATACAGATTGAGTCTCACGTTGATAGCAGTTTTCGCATTTTCTTCGTTTACGGTGGCTGGTTTTTCCCATTTAAAAATCGAAAGAAACAATGCTTTAAGTTATTTCGTAAAAAAGAGTGAGGTATCCAGCCTGCTATCTCAAGCAGCATCCCCAATTTCGAGTCTTTCAGGAGGTACTTTTACCGGAACACAGCTGGCAATATTAAGTACGACCAGCGCTGGTGCCAGCATCCGCTATACAACCGACGGAACCGATCCTTCATCAACAACAGGGACGCTTTACACCGGACCTATAACCATTAGCAACAACACCGTATTAAAGTCTATAGCCTTTGGACCGGGTTATACCGATAGCCCCATAGATATTGAAACTTATTTCATCAATTGCGAAACGCCGGTACTATCACCCGGTACCGGAACCTACGACAACGGACAACACGTCACGATGTCTACAGCTACTGCCGGAGCTACGATTTATTACACAACAGATGGAAGCGCCCCAACCGCTTCAAGCACGCCATATAGCAGCAGAATCACATTGAATGCCAACGCCGTTTTAAGAGCAATTGCAATTAAAGCAGGAATGAACAACAGTGAAATCACGACTGAAACTTATACAATCAAACCGGTTGTTGCTTCTCCAACCTTTTCACCGGCTGCGGGAACCTATAATGCAGTACAAAATGTGGTAATTTCATCAGCGACACCCGGTGCATTAATTTATTACACAACCGATGGAAATACGCCGACTACAACCAGCACCTTGTACACCGGGCCAATCACGGTTGGGACAAATCTTACACTTAAGGCCATCGCCGTTATGAACGGCATGACAAACAGTGCCGTTACTTCCGCATCCTATGTCATACTTCTTCCGGTTGCAACTCCAACTTTTAATCCGCCGGCCGGAAATTATACCTCCGTTCAAAATGTTGCAATTTCTTCAACCACCCAGGGAGCAACCATTTATTACACAACCGACGGCACCGCTCCGACATCGTCAAGTCCTGTTTATGTCGGGCCTATTACTGTCGGTACCTCTTCCCCCATTAATGCAATTGCTGTAAAAAGCGGCATGAGCGATAGTCCGGTAGCTACAGCAGCTTATAATATTCTCTTACCTGTAGCTGCACCAACTTTTACTCCTCCTGCCGGGACTTATTCTTCTGCCCAAAATGTCACAATTGCTTCCACTACTCCAAATGCAACAATTTACTACACCACCGACGGCAGCAATCCGACAACATCCAGCCAAATTTATTCAGGCCCCATCACCATAGGAACAAATACGACCCTGAAAACCATCGCTGTTAAGAATGGTATGAGCGACAGCCAGATCTCCTCTGCAACCTACGCTATTCAGTTGCCGGCTGCGGCACCTACCTTTACCCCTGCAGCCGGAATATATTCTTCGGCACAAAATGTAACCATTTCATCGGCTACACTCGGTGCAACGATATATTACACCACTGATGGCAGCATGCCAACTACGGCAAGTATGCTATACACGGGACCTGTTAACATTGCAATCAATACCTCATTGAGAGCGATTGCAGTAATGAATGGTATGACGAATAGTCAGGTAACCACTGGAAATTACGTCATTCAATTACAAGTTGCGGCTCCGACAGTCGACGTACCCGGTGGAACTTACAATGCTGCTCAGAAAGTCACGCTAAACTCAGCAACGCAAGGTGCAACAATTTACTACACGACCGACGGAAGCACCCCAACCACATCAAGCCCCGTTTATACAGGATCGATAACGATCAGCGCAACTTCCACCTTACAAATATATGCAGCAAGAAGTGGAATGATGGATAGTCCAATAACCATTGTTAATTATACTATTATTCCTGCAGTTGCAACCCCGACGTTTAATCCTCCTGCAGGATCATATTCCACGGCGCAGGATGTCACCATTACAACTGCAACCCAGGGTGCAACAATTTACTACACTACCGACGGTAGTATTCCAACCTCATCTGGCCAGCAATACACCGCACCTCTGCATATTGGATCTACAACTACCCTGAATGCCATTGCAATAATGAATGGCATGACAAACAGCAATGTTTCTACCGCCCATTACACCCTCCAGCAAACAAAAACGGCAAATCCGGTCTTTAGCCCGGCCCCAGGCATTTATGCTTCACCACAGACGATAACGATAACGAGTTCAACGGTAGGTGCTACCATTAAATACACCACGGATGGCTCGACGCCTTCTCAAACTAATGGCATACTTTACAGCTCACCCATCCCGATTAGCACCTCAACTTCCATTAAAGCAATTGCTTACATGACCGGATACGGTGATAGTGACGAGGTTGACGCAGTTTATACCATTTCACCAGGCAATACCGATTCCGATGGTGATGGCGTTATAAATGCAGAAGATGAATATCCGCTCGATCCGGCCCGGGCATTTAACAACTTTTTTCCTGCAAAAGGATTTGGAAGCCTGGTATTTGCAGACAATTGGCCGCTCAAAGGTGATTACGACATGAACGATATGGTTATTGATTATCAGATCAATCAGGTATCCAATGCAAACAATGAAGTCACCGACATTAAAGCAAAATTCGTTTTACGCGCAATTGGTACTACAAAACATAACGGATTTGCCATAGAGCTCCCCGTTACTCCCTCACAAATATCAAGCTGTGTAGTCACCAGAACAAGCGGCAATTCTATTCCATTGGGGAACATCGTGCTTAACACTAATGGGCTGGAAGACAGCAATAACCCTAAAGCAGTCGTCATACTGTTTAATGACGGATTTAAACTATTTCCTCAACAAGCCACGGATACCATCATCAATACATCGCCCGATAAAGCCTGGTTAACTCCGGATACTTTAAATATGACCATAAATTTTGTTCAACCTGTTAGCATGGAAATATTTGCCGATAGCCGGATATACAATCCATTTATCTTCACCAATAAAACTCGGGGTAACGAAATTCATTTACCCGATTTCCCTCCTACTTCTCTCGCAGATGCCAATTTATTCAATACCGGCGACGATGCATATAATCCCAGCATCGGCAGGTATTACAAGACTGCCAAAAATCTTCCCTGGGCATTAAATATTTATGGTCATTTTGATTACCCGATCGAGAAAGTAAGTATTCATGAAGCATACTTACATTTTGCAGATTGGGTTCAGAGCAATGGCGTACTTTTTCCAGACTGGTATCTGAATAAAAATAATTATAGAAAATCAACTATTGTTTATACCCATCAATAAATAATATATGATTTCATAGATCAATATATCACTAGATTTCGAAAAGGATTGTCTTGCAAAATGGCAATCCTTTTTTTTGTTACTGCTCTTTTAAACTTACATAATAATCTGATTCACAGACTCACCGATTAAAAACCAAGACCACCCCTAAAACATTGTTAAAGCCGAACATGAAATTCAAGGTGCCTCATCCTAAATATGGTTTACAGGGTTACCTTTAATTCCCCTAAATCCGGTCTTTTATTCCCCTTTAAAGGTAGTCATCTCCATAATTTCAGGGTATTTTCAGTGTGTTTTCTTCCCCGTTATTCCCTAGCAGTTTGGTATCTGTATAGTACCAATAGATGGGATATCCCCGGGAGAAAACTCCCCGAAAATACCTGGATATTACCCGATTAACCTGAATTATAGGAGAATAAAAGAATGATATTCTTCTGATAATATGTCGGTTTACAGGAGTAATTTTTTTAAAGAATCCATTAGTACTGTTCAGAACAAAAAGGATTTATACTGGAAATGTCACAACTATTGAAGACCAATCCTGGCGAGACAGATGCTGCAAGCCGATGTACAAAAAAAACATTTTTAAATCCGCATATCTATCTGTATTATTTCTTTAAGAGACCCAACACATCGACAGCACATGGTTTATCGATCATTATCCAAAATTCATTGACACACCAAGCTCTAAGCAAATATAATAAACTGAATATCAATGGAACAATAATGAATCGCGGTGAAGGATTTAAACCGGGGCACATTCCAAACAAGTTAATTGTAAAAAGCAGCATTTCGGTGCCTCAAAGAATCAGAAATTTGATCGTATTACTGTTTCAAATGAGGTAACCTAAAATGCTACTTTCCAATCAGATAATATGATTTCATTTAAAAGATTGTCCAAGGCGAACTCCATCTTTAAATTTTACCACAAAGGCATCCTTGACATTATATTTTGAAACAAACTGTTTGCAATAAATCCAGGCCTCTTTGAAAGTTTTGAACTCACCTACGCTAAAACAATTCCATTTTCCGGAATGATCTTCCCTTATTTGATCGTTGATTTTGTAATTTTGCTTAACAACTTCGGTTGATATTGGTTTTAAGGTTGCAATAATCTGAATTTTGTAACCGGTATAGTGGTCATCTTTAGCAGGTTGATTCGTCTTTTCAACGGGTTTGGTTTCTTCAACAGGAACATTATTTTTTTCCTGCACAGGTGTTGTTACAACTTCCTTTTTAACGATAGCAGGTTTATTTTCAGACTTAACAGGCCATTTACCCGTTGTATCCGTTTTGACTTCATTTTGAATCTTAACAGTCTTATCAGGAATGATCGCCTTTGCAGTTTCATTCTGATCTCCTGCTGTCTTTGGAACACTGGTGGGAACCTTGCTTTGTTTATTCTCCTTTGGTAAACCGAATTTATAAGTTAATCCAAAACAGCTGTAACTATACATATCATAGCTGAGTAACCCTTTAACCCTTCCCAGCTTGGCAGTCTTTAAAAATTTCATGGATGTCTCAACATTCATCTCCAGATGTTTACTCAAACGCAAACCCGCACCGAATCCTGCTGTTACGATTCCGTCTAATTCCCATCCATTTATTCCTTTTCCTGTCCCGTTACCAATAGTATACAGTGTATCCTTACTTACTGAATTGATAATCCGACCGTTAAAATTAGACAATCCAATTCCGGCTAATCCATATACATTGAACAATCTGTTTGGCTTATAACCAGCTATTAAATCTGAAATGCCTATTTTAGCGCTAAGGTTGCCCTCGGCTATATCGGACGAGAAGTTTAAATCTGCGGGAGAGCCATCATCATAAAAATCTTTATGTCCTTGTATTGAGCCCACCAAAACTTGAGCCCGAATTCCAATTATGGGCGAAATTTGTTTTGTCAAAACAATTCCATAACCAGCAGAAATTCCCTTTTGAAATGCCGTGGAAATACTTTTGCCATCACAAAAGTATCCCCAATAAGTGGTTGGGCCGTAATTCAGGTTAATAGACCAGTTTTTTGAAAACTTCCTTTCAAAGTCGGTATGCTGTGCAAAACACAGTCCGTTAATTATCAGCAAAACACAGCCGACAAATAAACTTTTACGAGCAAAGATAAAACCAAGACGATACATGTGCATTATGAATTAAGATATAATAGATTGGTTGGTAAACTGAAAAAATTATTTAAATCACCTCAAACAATTTCAACTTTTGTCAAGCTAAAATAAGAAATAAATGAATACTATACAACTAGTAAACAATTATTTATCTAGTTTTTAATATCCAAAAACTATTTTACATTGCACCTATTTTCCTCAACCAACCATATTGAGTTAAGCAGCCAATTTAAGGCAATTTCAATACCCTGGTGTTTCACTTTACTTGGTTTTACTCTTTTTAATCATTCACAACCCATCCCTGTTTCTACGCGTTAATATTGATATCTCACATTAGTAAAAGTCGAATTAAAAATTTTAATTAAAAATTTAATGTAAGTGCCCTACATTCTTTATCCAAACTCATAAAGCCTTATCAACAAGGAGTTTTAATGATCATATTCTAATTTCGTAATTAGTTGTACGAAAAGTCCGACACTGGTTATCCCCATTTAAACACCACCGGCCGATTGTGAGAAAACGGACCTGACTTCTGGAAAAATATCATTCCAGGGACATGTCATGAGCACAAATAAACAAATCTAAACTTAACATAATTAATAATATTTATATATTTTATATTTTAATTGCTATTATTTTATATATTATTTATAATGCTTATTGACATATTTTTATTATATTTGATATATATTTTGTTAATATATAATATAGAGTTTCTTTACTTATTATATATATTAAATATAGTTTTTTTAAATTAATATTTTAATCTGATCTATTAAACGCGCATAATTTTTAACAAAATGAATAAGCTAAAACAGGTAAAAACCGAATTACCTTTTCTTAGTTTTTGGATTAATAGGCATAGTTTTAGACATACTGACGCCTCTCCATGAAAAGGATTGAATTTTTTATTAACGCTTATTCCATGAATCTGTTAATCCCAGAGCAGGTTGTCATTTTACTATTTCCGCACAAATTTCATACTCCGGATTTTCCTTTTCAATTATATCACAATACATCACGCCAAATATTAAAATCAAATCAAAAGCAAGAGACTAAAAAATCCACCAAAATATTTACTCCATTTTTTTTGATAATATTATGTAACACATATTATATAATATCGCGTTTCCAAAAAGATACTGCCCGAAACAATATTGATGATTTTGCTTTTCAGGTCTTTCTAAAACGGTTTTTTTTATTTCAACCTGAATGTTTTTTGAGTTCATCAATCGTACATAACGAAAACTGAAATGATGAGAAAATTTGTGCTAAGCATAATCTTAATCTTTCAGTTTTTGCTTCTTTGGGGTAAAAGTAATTCATTTGAGCCGCAAGGGTTAAAAACAATAACCAAAGCCGTTATCGAGATTCCACATCGAGACAAAGCTGCAGTTGCTGCAAATGGGGGTAAAGAAACAATAATCAACACGACCACATATCCACCAGATGGAGGAATAATAATCATAGATCCACTGCACAGCAAGGATTTCACCTATGATTCAATAACGGGAAAAGGCATCGGAAGTTTTGCAGATAATGGCATTAGAACACTGACGGCCATACCGGCGCCGGGGTGCAAATTTATCAACTGGACATACACCGATGGAAGCGGAAACAACGTATTGCTCGACTTAAATGGTAAGCCGGTTGGCAATAGTTATGATTTCCATCCAAAGTTTATCGAACATTTTAATATCATTGCTAACTTCAACTATATCATCACGGCTAAACCCAATATTGTCGCCGGCGGCACAGTCACAGGATCGGGAGATTTTTCAATGGGAATGGGAGATTATCCTCCGGGATGCAACGCCACATTGACCGCCACTCCTTCCACCGGCTACGAGTTTGTCAACTGGACGGATGCCACTACCGGACAGATTGTTTCGACTTCGGCCGTATATTCTTTTGGAGTTACAGCACCAGAAAACCTGATTGCCAATTTCAAGCTAACAACCTACACTTTAACAGCAATTTCAAATCCGAGCTCCGGCGGTTCCACAACAGGATCAGGAACTTACTTACCAGGAATAACCGTTCCCGTCACCACCACCCCCTCGCCGGGATATGTCTTTGTAAACTGGACCGAGGGTGGAGCCGTCGTTTCTTACACGCCTGCCTTTTCGGTCACGGCCGATAGGAACAGGACGCTTCAGGCCAATTTCATTCAACAGTTTACCATCGCCACTTCTGTCAATCCTTCAGTTGGTGGTTCGACTTCCGGCGGTGGTGTTTACAATGCCGGGGCCGCTGTGACACTCAACGCTACAAGCTTCCCCGGGTATGTCTTTGTAAACTGGACTGAAGGAGGAACGACGGTTTCTACAAACCCATCCCTTGCGATCACTGTCGATAAGGACAGGACGCTTCAGGCCAACTTCATCCAACAGTTTACCATCGCCACTTCTTCCAGTCCATCCTCCGGTGGGTCGACTTCCGGGGCGGGCACCTACAATGCCGGGTCCGCCGTCGCGCTCAACGCCACACCTTCACCTGGTTACGCCTTTGTAAACTGGACCGAGGGAGGAACCATCGTTTCTTCTACTCCTTCTTTTTCCGTCACGGCAGACAAGGACAGGTCGCTTCAGGCCAATTTCATTCAACAGTTTACCATCACCACTTCTTCCAGTCCTTCGGCCGGTGGGTCGACTTCCGGGGCAGGCATCTACAATGCCGGATCCGCCGTCACGCTCAATGCCACTCCTTCCACGGGTCATGCCTTTGTAAGCTGGACCGAGGACGGAGTCGTCGTCTCTTCTACTCCTTCTTTTTCCGTCACGGCAGACAAGGACAGGTCGCTGCAGGCCAACTTCATCCAGCAGTTTACCATC
>JAUZOX010000630.1 GCA_030706265.1 Bacteroidota bacterium
CTTGTCCGTCATTGCGGGCTTGACCCGCAATCTCCTCTTCATAGAGTCTTTGTAAATGCTCGTGATTGCATAGTTGGTGTTCGTGATCGCATATATGGTCCAGGTTACGGCTACCGCCTAAACCTGAACCATATATGCTTACGCCTAAACATGGACAGCGATAGTGTTTTCTCAATCAATGAGATTGCGGATCAGTTCCGCAATGACGAACAAGTATTATTAGTCCGGGTTGCCGCTGGGCTAAAACCTGAACTAGAAAAAGTGGAATTCTTGCGGTTTCGGAGTCCAGAGATCACGATTTATCTTTTTTTCCTTTTTTGTGGTTTACAGATCAAATGATTATCTTAGTTGCATGTTTATTATACGATTATTTTGTTAATAATTCACTTATAAGTTTTATTTTTTATATTTGCAAACCCTGAGTCAGAGATGAGGTTAAAGCTTGTAAAATTAAGAGATTTGAGTGGAAATATGGCATCTGTATATGGTGTATGGTGTGCGGATCTACAAAAAACTTCATTCGACAATTTCTTAGATAAGAATAAAAATTTATTTAAAAGTGAACTAAAAAGCATAATTTCGCGTTTAAAGATTATCGGAAATGAGACTGGAGCCAGAGAAACTTACTTTAAAATTAATGAAGGCGTTCCCGGTGATGGGGTTTGTGCTTTGTACGATAGCCCTGATAAAAGGCTGAGACTTTATTGCATAAGATATGGCACTCTTATTGTAATTGTCGGTGGCGGTGGCCCTAAAAACGTTCGGAAACTGCAACAAAATCCTAAACTTAAAGATGAAAATTACTTTCTACGTGAATTTTCGGCTCAAATCACGGAAAGATTAAAAGAAGGGGATCTATGGTACTCAGAAGATTATATGAATTTTGAAGGAAACCTTGAATTTGACTATGAACCGAGCATGATCAAAGATCACAAAAAACGATGAACCGAGCATTTATGCGAGTTCCATACAACCTATTTAATCAAATTATATTCGTATGAACCGAGCATGTTTGAAAATCACAAACACCGATGAAAATTATCCATGCGAGTTCCATAAGACCAATTTATTAAAATTATTTACTTATGAAAATGAAGACAATGAATAAATCCGATATTTATAGCAGCCCTTTAATAGAGGAGCTGTTGAACGATATTTCTCCTGAAGAGCTTGAGAAGACTAAAAAGAGGATGTTTCTTGCTGCCCGTATCGATGATGCGATCAAGGCAAAAGGCTGGAAGAAGAAAGACTTTGCAAAAGCCTTAAGAAAAACTCCATCTGAAATTACAAAATGGCTGAGTGGAACCCATAATTTCACCTCCGATACCCTTTTTGAAATTGAGCGGATTTTAAATATCACTTTAATTCAGCTGGAGGATAAATCCCAGGAAACTATCAGGACATACCTCTATAATGTAACCATTCAGTCAACACATGAACCCAAGGGTTATTGGGACTCAATTCTCTACAATAATACCATGAAACAATCATATAAGGCTAAAAGTCAGCTCAATATGGGTAAATTCAATTAACGATGTCTGAAAAAGCAAAAAATAAACCCGAAATTTCCATTGACGTTCAACTGAAAGGAATTGAATTACTGGAAGCATGTTTGAACCATCCCAAACAAGCAACTCCCGATTTAAAAGTCTTTCATTTTGATATGAAGCTGGAGCACAAATTGAATGTTGAAAATAAATTTATTGCCGTAGTTTTTTATGTCGATTTGTTTAATGCTGAAAGAGATATTAAATTGGGTTCGGTAACGGCAAGTTGCATTTTCGAGATCGCGAATATTGATGACTTTCTGGATTCGAAAACTCAGAATGTAAATCTGCCCGAAGATTTTCTTATTTCGATAAACTCGATTACCATTTCTACGGTAAGAGGGATCATGTTCAGCCAATTCAAAGGTACCTTCCTGCATAATGCTTTTCTGCCGATTATTGACCCCAAATCATTTACGGTTCAGAAATAATAGTATTAATTCCGGATCTTTTAAATATCAGTGCAAAAAAGTTTTCCGCCAGATCGGTTATCATCATATTTTTTCCTTATTTGCTCCGGGAATAGGAGCTGGAGTTCAGGTTACCGCTTCGTTCAAAGCTGAGCTAAAAAAACCGGCTACTTGCCCTTGTACTTGATTGGGGGTGCGATATCCGTCATTGAGGGCGCGTTGTCCGTCATTGCGGGTGTCTTGTTCGTCATTGAAGGCGCCTTATCGGTCATCGCGGGGCCTAAACTTGAACCAAATTTGCCCTTGTCCGTCATTGCGGGCTTGACCCGCAATCTCCTCTTCATAGAGTCTTTGTAAATGCTCGTGATTGCATAGTTGGTGTTCGTGATCGCATATATGGTCCAGGTTACGGCTACCGCCTAAACCTGAACCATATATGCTTA
>JAUZOX010000631.1 GCA_030706265.1 Bacteroidota bacterium
AAAATAAAACAAGAGAAGGGGATTTTCTGCCCCTCCCCTTGTTATTAGGGTTTTTATTATTATGCAAACAAAGTACTGGAAGTTGTGATGCCGGAAATTTCAGCCTGTCCGCCAGGATGATCGCAAATAAGTTCAGCATATTTCAGCAATACGCCTTCCCACATTGCATAACCGGCAACCTTGTTCAGAATTCTTCCGTTGTCCTGCATCCATTCCCAATCTCCGAATGTGTGCATTTTCCACTGAGTGGTATCATTAATCTTAAGTTTACCGGATCCTATGTTTTTATCCTTTACCATAGGTATTTCATTGATTGATACTGCTGTGAATCCGCCATCAATCTTTAATGTGTTAACAGCCCTTTTTATGGCTGCATTGTAAGCATAGTATTCTGAATAAACTGCTGGGTTTGCAGTAAGCAGATCAATTTTTGAACCGTAGAATTCTTCGACGTAGTTGATTACATCGATTATGTACTGTTCATCCATTGCACCAGCATTGGCGTAAACAAAAGGTTTCAACCAAGGATAGTCTGCTTTATCCAAACCGTATAATGTTCCAGTCTGTTTATAAACAGCTTCCATTCCAGTAAGTTCGTTATTGTATGCACCCTGTTCTGTAATGAAACCGGTATTTGCAGTTGCTACGGTTGCGGTTCCATCAAGTTTAATTGTCTTAGCTGCTCTGTCAACGGCTGCAATCCTTCTCTGTGTTCCATTTGCTACAGCTGCACCGGTATTATCAAGTATGTCGATTATCATACCTTCGACAAGATACTGGCACGATGCAACATTGATCGTCAATGAAGCCGGGTTTGTGGTTCCGGTTAATGTCAAGTTTCCGGTTCCATCAGTGTAAGCCTGTCTGCCATATGACATTTGAGCATGTTTCTTGATACCGTTTGTCTCAGCATCAAAAGCACTTATAAAAGCAGCCTTTGAACTCTGAGAAGCTTTCATTACTTTATCAGTAAATCTGATTACTCCTCTCAGGTCCTTAATGCCTGATATAAACTGAGCAAACTTATTCCCTCCAGGAGTAGGAAGTGCACCGGATTCTGTTCCAGCTGCAAAACCTCCATTAACTCCATAAGGAGCATCCTTTACAACTCTTTTTCCGCCCTCGATATTCATTGAAGTCTGAACAACTTTATTGAAAAAAGCGGAAGTCTCAAGGTTTATCTGATCTCTCAAAATACCCTGGTAATCATCTTTTAAAACACTATCGAATGTAGTCATAGTTACTGCCATTTAAAATCTCCCCTTTCATTATTAATCGCCATATATCCTATCTGCTGCCCTTCTTGTAACTTCTGAAATAGAACCAGCTTTTTGAGGCGGCATGGTAGCGGCATTTCCTGCGCTGTTTCCATGGATTGTAGGTGGTATGCCTATTTGTCCTTCGCGGACTTTTGCCATTTGTATTTTTGCAAACTCATTTTGCAGTTCCGGGTTTTCCAAAAGCGTTTTCTTGAATGCTTCGTCAGCAAGCAAAGTTTTTGGGTCAGTCGGCGGAGTATATTTCAAACCTTTGGCGTATCCATATGCAAATTTCAAAACCTTCTCAGGTTCTTTACTGCTTTGTAATCCGTTTTCTGTGATGTACTCTTTCATGCCGTCAGAAAATTCGTTCATATCTGGATACTGAGTTTGAAAATTATTTATTGCCATTCCCCATGATTCTCTTAAATCTTGCTGTTCAGCTCTTTGGACTACCGGGTTTAACCTGCCTTCAATTGGTTCAACCGCCTTTTTTGCAACCATTTCAGCTACCTTTGAAATGAAAGCTTTTGGGTCAGTGTAAAACTGTTCCAGCATAGTTTCAGAATCCATTCCTTCAAATTCATCCGATGGCTGGTTTATTTGTGGCGGTTGCTGTGGAGGATTTGATAACTCCTGCAATTTTGCTTCCAATTCAGAAATTGTTTTTTGCTGTTCAGAAATTGCCTGGCTTTTCTTTGTGAATTCACCTTGCAAATTCTGATAGCTTCTAACTAATTCACCAGGATCTTTGAACTTTCCAGCAAGAAGATTTTCGTTTGGATCTGCTGCTGGTGGTTCCTGATGCGGTTCTGACGGTTCGTTTACTATTGGCGGTTCATTCCCGGTCTCGGTAAATGCTTTGTCATAAGCTTGAGAAAGCCTATCTTCTAAGCTCAAATTGGTTTCCGGTTGTCCACTTGGGGCCGGTTCGCTTGGAGCTGTCGAAGTCGCGCCTAGATTATCGGGTGTCGCCACTGGTTCAGCGAACAATTGCAACTTGACAGGTATCATTTTTCTGTTTCCCATAAGTATCCTCCATTTATTTTTCAATACCGGGTTATCCTTATTGGGCCCGATACCAGATTTCAATTGTAGGATACATCCAAAAAAACATGCGAATGGTCAAAATTGATTTAAA
>JAUZOX010000632.1 GCA_030706265.1 Bacteroidota bacterium
CCTGGGCGGATGATGGAGTTTGCTTTAAAAGCAAAACCATCATGCAAAAAAATACGAAAGCAAACCTAAGTGCTTCCCGTTGAGTTTTCATAAGTAAAGTATTTGAATTAGTCCGGTCGTATGAAACCCGCCTGAGAGAATCCGCTGGTGTTTGTGCTGTCTGACAAGCTCGTTTCATTGGTTTAATTATATCACTATTTAGTAAATAGAAATGTATTGATTATTTCGCCTTTCCCACACCTTCGGTGGTCATGACAATCCGTTTGATTGAACCGTCTTTGCTGTAATATAAATTATCGATGCAGACCGAACGGTGGAAGCTTCCGTTATTGGGTGTTAAGGCTCCGTTGTGATAGATGAAATA
Organism: Bacteroidota bacterium; assembly: GCA_030706265.1. Taxonomy (GTDB): domain Bacteria; phylum Bacteroidota; class Bacteroidia; order Bacteroidales; family Cfx3-03; genus Cfx3-03. The sequence goes on from JAUZOX010000632.1 coordinate 365, forward strand.
AGATTTACCCTTGAATTCGATGATGGCTTGATGGTTGGTATTGCAGTTTCCGGCCAGCTCATTTAATATTCCCTTGTATTCCCAGGGACCTTCAATGCTGCGGCTCATGGCATAAGCCGTTTTTTCCGGAAATCCGGAAGCATACGAAAGATAATACCATCCATTGTGTTTATGGATCCAGGGAGCTTCCTCGTATTTAGGGAGTGCAAAGGTCTTAATAGGGCCGTCAAGTTCTATCATGTTCTCCTTCAGCCTGGCATAATAACACACCGAGTTTCCCCATATTAAATAGGCCTGTCCATTGTCATCTATAAAAACCGTCGGGTCAATGTCATCCCATGAGCGTGGCGAATTGGTCGTCATGTCATTGGTCACCAGCGCCGATCCCCGGGCATCCTTAAAGGGACCTACCGGGCTATCTGAAACCGCAACACCGATCGACTTCCCATGAATCGTTCCATGCTCAACGGCAACATACCAATAGAATTTTCCATTACGATAGATGACCTGCGAGGCCCATGCATCATCCTTTGCCCATTTAAAATCTTTCACGGTGAGGGGTACCGGCTGTTCCTTCCAATGGGTCATATCGGTCGATGAAAAACAAAGCCAGTCGTGCATTTCATACCCGTTTTTCTTTTCGGGCGCCACATCGTGTCCGGTGTACAGATACACCGTATTATTATAAACCATCGCGGCGGGATCGGCGGTATATTTGTACCGGATGATCGGATTACCGGGTTTGAACACAGTATCCGTAACATCCGCCTGGCCATAAGCTGTTATACAGGTTGAAATCACCAAAATAGCAGCAAACCACTCCTTTACAATGCGCATAATGACTTGGGTTGTAATTGATTTATAATAATTCATCCAATCGTTCGCCTGAAAACAAATTCAATAAGTAACGACCAAACAAAACTAGGGAATCTGTTTGTAAATTAAAAAATTATATCTTAACTGAAAATGTATTATCTTTGAGTGTACGTTGTTAATGGCGATGGAGTGAGCCGAAAAGGCAAGTTTAAAAACCGGTTCTTTTTGTGGCACTGAAATTGCCAAAATGTCTTTTAAAAAAGGAAATCCCTTTCAACCAGATTGCGAATTTGATCCTTTTCCAATCTCACCATTTTTTTATGATAAAATTATCCTATGATTACCCTTTAAAGGATACTTTATGGATACTTTATGGATACTTAATGGATACTTAATGGATACCCTTAGAGTATCCATTAAGCATTCTTCAACCACGGATGAACTAATTTTAAAGGATTGCGAAAATGATGCTCTAAGCATAACAGTATACAAACTTTTCTATCCCCTTATTTCCTGTTTAAATTCCGGGTGGATCGCAAACTCAGACAAAAGGCCCCAATCTTTTGAAAGGGGCCTTTTTATTGAAAACACCAAAATTAATCTTCTTCTTTTTCCTGTTCTTCGTAAGCCTTGAGAAGTGCCGTTTGAACATCAGGCGGTACCATGGCGTACTCAGCAAACTGGAGGGTGTAGGTTGCACGGCCACTGGTCAATGAACTCAGGGCTGTCGAATAACGATTCATTTCGGCCAAAGGAACTTTAGCCCTGATCGTCTGGTAATTGCCTTCACTGTCCATACCCATGATGATTGCACGGCGGCCCTGGAGGTCGGTCATGATGTCCCCCATCTTATCTTCGGGAACAGTCACGTTTACATCATAAATGGGTTCAAGAATCTTTGGGCCTGCATTTTTGAACGCTTCTTTGAATGCGTTACGGCCGGCCAGTTTAAACGAGATTTCGTTAGAGTCAACCGGGTGCATCTTGCCATCGTAAACATAAACGGCGATATCACGGGCATATGAGCCGGTCAACGGACCTTCTTCAATCTTCTCCATAATTCCCTTGACGATAGCAGGCAGGAAACGGGCATCGATGGCACCACCAACGATACAGTTGTGGAAGACGAGTTTTCCGCCCCATGGAAGGGCAAACTCTTCAACGCCACGGATCGGAAATTCGGTTGGTTGTGTCATGTTTTCAGAATAAGGCTGAATCA
>JAUZOX010000633.1 GCA_030706265.1 Bacteroidota bacterium
ACCTGGTAGAACTGCACCTCGAGTTTCAGGATATAAAGTGCCGGTAAGGTGAAGATGGCGCCGGCAACGATGACCCCCGATGTGGATCCGATACTTTGGATGATGACGTTTTCACCCAGGGCGTTTTTGCGTTTTGAAATGGTGGATGCACCCACGGCTATGATGGCAATGGGGATTGCGGCTTCGAAGACCTGTCCGATCTTCAGCCCAAGATAGGCTGCTGCTGCGGAAAAGATGATTGACATGAGTAAACCCATGAATACGGAACGAAAATTTACTTCGGGGTAAATCTTGTTTGGCGACATAATCGGCTGATATTCCTCGCCTTCTTTAAGTTCTGTATAAGCGTTTTCGGGTAGTCCCTTGATGGGACCTTCTTCTTGCTCTGGCATAGTTTTGTTTGATTTTATAAAAAACCAAAGATAGAATTAAAAATAGAGGAGACAAAAAGAGAAATGCATGTTGTATAAAAAATGCTATGGATTAATATTTGTAATGAAACCAGTCAACATCTATGTAGCCGCTTTCTCTGAGCCGGTTGTAACAATAGATTCCAATCCGGTCCCCCCTGTAATTTCCCCAAGTAAGTTTATAGGGATCGCCAAAAGGTGCAAATGTAATTCCGTCAAAACTATAGGCATACTGGCTCATGCCGTCTATGCTCCATGATGACCTCAGCCAGATTTCATCCGTATTGATTCGTGGACCGATGACTTCAAGGCTATTGTTATCATAGACCAGGTTACGGATTCCTTTTGATTGTTTGATGCCAAAGGTGCTGTAAGTCCCTGCAAAGTGGCATAGTCCTGCAGTCTGCCCATCTGCCATGTTTCCAATTTCAATCCTGATTGTCGCTTCGCTTTGCATGGTTCTCATGCTTCGTTGCGTTAGGGTGTTTCCGGCTCTGAACAGCAAGGGGCGTTTGTCTTTGCCGTCATTGGCATTAATGGGGACAAAGGCATGAAGCCGCAAAAATCCACTGCGTTCGGTGAGCGACCACATCTCTTTTCTGGGTTGATAATTCCATTCCCACTGATCGGGAAGCGTTGACTGGTTAAATTCATCGCTGGTTTGGATGGAAAATAAATTAGCCGATTGAAAAGGTTTTTTGGATTTCCAGACCATTGATCCGATGGTGTCGTTGCCTGCCTGGCCGATGATGGGCCATCCGTCTATCCAGGTTACGGGAAGCAGGCAAGCGGCTCTGCCTTCCCAGTCGCCGGTTCCCTGATGCGTGAGAAACCACCAGTTGCCGTATGTGACCTGAACGATACCACCCTGGTTAGGTTCTTTATCGGTCGATTTGTTTACATGGTTCAATTGCCTGGATTCATAAGGGCCATAGATGTTTTGCGAACGTTCCATCATCACGACCCTTCCCTCTTTCTTTACTTCGCTATAGAGATGGTAATACAACCCATAATATTTGTAGAGTTTATTTGCCTCACTTCCATGCGATTGGTGAATAACCGAATCGGATGCCTTTAGTATATTTCTCCCATCGGGACTCATTTTGAACAAATGGACTTTGTATTTATCTGCAAAATGGGTGGCTACAATATAACCTTGTCCGTCATTATCCCAAAGGGGACAACAATCGTCCCATCCCGCGACTCCCCACATTTTATGCAACGGCTCCCATGGCCCTTCCGGATTTACAGCAGTACTCATGAAAAAGCCTTCATCGGGTGTACAGAAATAGACCCAGTATTTTCCATCATGGTAACGGATCGATCCGGCCCATATGCCTTTACCGTATCGATCCATCCGATTCCAATTATATTCCGGTCCAATTTGTAAAAGGTCATTTGCAACATGACCAATAATATGCCAGTTAACAAGGTCTTTTGAATGAAGTATGACCACACCCGGCGAAAATTGAAATGTAGATGAAATGGCATAAAAGTCTCTCCCCACCCGGATGACATCGAGGTCGCTGAAATCGGCAGGCAGTACCGGGTTCAAAAAAGTGTTGTTGCCCTGATCGCCCCATGGTTTGTTTTTTATGGCCATCGGAACCACCTTTTTGACCCTGTGTTTCTTCTTATGCCTTTGAGCGGAAGCAACCAGGGAGGTGAAAAGAATTAATAGTAAAATGCAAGTTATTTTTAGTATCCGCGTATTCATGCGATTGAGTGTTTTTAGGAAAAGAATTGCTAAATGTTGATTTTTTTTCAGGCATTCCAAAATTAGATTTTTTTTTCAAACCTGAACTTCTTTTTGATCCTTTATCGAAGTCAAGAACATGCAAAACTTTGAAATTGTTTAACTTTTGCTTGGTGATAAAAAAATTAAATTTGTATGTTTGCATACTTTGTTCAAACAATTGAACATGACGCCCTATAGCCATGAAATTTGCCATAGATCATAATAGTCCCGTCCCTTTACATGTTCA
>JAUZOX010000634.1 GCA_030706265.1 Bacteroidota bacterium
ATGACATGCTTAATCCTTACATTGAAAAGGAAAGAAAAAGGGTTCTTGTCGAATCCGGCCCTTATCCTTGCTCCTGAGAGCCCGGCTATGATTCCGGTGGATGCAAATCGCTGTACATTGATGACGGCATCATAACGGGTGTGCCTCACCTGCAGCAGGATTCGAAACAAGTTCCGGTACTTCTCTTTCTTCTTATCCCAAACCATCGCTTTCCTGACAAAGGGATGCCCGCTGAACATGTTTTCCATTCCTTTCTTCAACAGTAGATCGATCGCGGCATCCGGATAAAAAGCATGCAGCTTTTCGGCCAGGGCAGTCGATAAGATAACATCTCCGATAGATGCTGTTTGTATGATCAGGATCTTTTTCAAAACAGATGGTTCAACGGGATTATGTGGAATAGTTCAGGAGTTTGGTTCTAATGGTTCGGGCGATTATTCATCATGCGGCTCCGTCAGTTTATACCGATACCCCGAATTCCCTGAGGGCTTCGTTTAAAGAAGTCTTCAGGTCGGTAGACGCTTTGCGCTTGCCGATGATTAAGGCGCAGTTGACCTGATATTCGCCTGCCGGGTATTTCCGGGTGTAAGAGCCGGGAATGACCACCGATCTTGCAGGAATCGTGCCTCTGTATATGACCGGCTCGGGACCCGTCACATCGATGATTTTCGTGCTTTGGGTGATGACGGTACCTGCACCGAGAACCACTTCTTTCTCAAGATGGGCACCTTCGACGACGATGCAGCGCGAACCGATGAAACAGTTGTCTTCAATGATGACGGGCGCTGCCTGAACGGGTTCCAGAACACCTCCAATTCCAACGCCTCCGCTCAGATGGACATGTTTGCCGATTTGTGCGCAAGAGCCCACTGTGGCCCAGGTGTCTACCATGGTCCCGGTTTCAATATGCGCACCTATGTTGACATACGACGGCATCATGATGACTCCAGCCTCAATAAAGGCACCGTATCGGGCAACGGCAGGAGGGACGACTCTGACCCCCAATTCGGCATAATTATGTTTCAAGGGAATCTTATCATGATATTCAAAAGGTCCGGCTTCGACTGTTTCCATTTTTTGCAACGGAAAATACAATATCACCGCTTTTTTAACCCATTCGTTGACTTGCCAGGTATCTCCTGCCGGTTGTGCAGTGCGAAGTATCCCCTTGTCGAGCAATTCAATGATCTCACCAATAGCATTCTGAGTTTCCGGCTTCTCCAACAGCGCACGGTTGTCCCAGGCCTTTTCAATAATTTCCTGCAGTTTCGTATACATAATATTTAATTGAACTTGCAAAATTAGGTTGAATAAGTTAAAAGTCAAATGTGATTAGACGTTTTGTACCTTTGTAGCCTAAAACAATCATATTTTTTATTCATGGGACGTATTGTTGCAATAGATTATGGCAGAAAAAGGGTCGGTTTGGCGGTTACGGATCCACTGCAGATTTTTGCCACGGCGCTTACTACGGTTCATGCAAAAGATGTGATGGAGTTTCTGAAAGGATACGTTTTAAAGGAACCGGTGGACTGCTTTGTGGTTGGACAACCCCGTCAGATGAACAATACAGACAGTGAGTCGGTCCGGTTTATTGAACCGTTTGTCAGGTCGCTTACGAAGCAATTTCCGGTCATACCGGTTGTGAGGATCGACGAGCGTTTCACTTCTAAGATTGCTACAGCTGCCATACTCGAAGCCGGGTTGAAAAAGAAAGATCGTCAGAATAAAGCGCTTGTCGACACAGTCAGCGCAACTTTAATTTTGCAATCTTATCTTGAAATGAGAGCCGGCGGATTTATTAAGTAATAAAAAAACAAGTAATGATTTTACCGATTGTTGCATACGGCCATCCGATATTGAAAAAAGTGGCCGCGGATATTACCCCGGATTATCCGGAGTTAAAAGAGTTCATTGATTCGATGTGGGAAACCCTGTATGCCTGTGATGGGTTGGGGCTCGCCGCCCCCCAGGTGAACCGTTCGATACGTGTGATTGTAATCGATATTACACCGCATGTAAATGAATTACCTGCAAATACAGTTCTAAAGCGCGTTTTAATCAATCCGCATATTATTGAAGAAGAAGGGGAGGAGTGGCCTTTCAATGAAGGCTGCCTGAGCATTCCGGACATTCATGAAGACGTGATGCGTAAACCGAATCTTAGGATCAAGTATCTGGATGAACAGTTTGTGGAACACGATGAACGTTATGATGACATCATGGCCCGGGTCATTCAGCACGAATACGATCATCTGGAAGGGGTTCTCTTTGTTGACCGTTTGAGTCCGTTGCGTAAGATTATGTTAAAACGCAAGCTTACCGACATCGTGCTTGGCAAGATAAAACCCAAATACAGGATGATCTTTGCTCCTTCGGTCAGGAA
>JAUZOX010000635.1 GCA_030706265.1 Bacteroidota bacterium
GTAACTCCCAAACTGATTGGGGGAGCCTGGGTGGGTTCAGAAAACAGAAGCATTCACTTCAGAACTTCAGAACAAGGTGAAGGTTTGAAAACGGCTCTGCCTATTTATGGATTGTTTATGCAAAAGGTCTTGCATGATGAGCGGCTAAAAGAATACCGGGGTAAATTTCCTAAACCACCTGACCATGTTTCAAAAGAATATACATGTCATACCCGGTTAGCACCCACTGTTAAGGATTCCACATTGATGATGGATGATGTGGAAATGGAATTCGATAATCCAAAATAACCTGTCAACATTACTTGTCGAGGCATTCAACTCTTCTGAAAATAGATGTGAAGGGCATTTATTTTCAGAAGGCTTCGTTTTGAGTGGAAATAAGAAGTACTTTCGCAAAAAATTATTAACATAACTAATTATTAATTTTTAATATTATATCGATGGAAATCAGCAAAAATAAAGTAGTCAGTCTGACCTACACTCTCAAACTGGATAATGCAGAAGGTGAGCTCGTAGAGAAGGTTGATAAAACCGAACCTCTGGTATTTATCTATGGTGCAGGAATGATGCTACCTAAATTTGAAGAACATTTAACCGGTAAAGTTGTAGGCGATGGCTTCGAATTTACGCTGGATAGTCCTGACGCATATGGCGATTACCAACTTGATATGGTTGTAAATCTACCACTTGACATCTTTAAGGTTGATGATAAGGTTGATTACGAGATGTTGAAGGTAGGTAATGTGTTACCGATGATGGATAACCAGGGCAATCATCTTCAGGGAAAGGTGCTGGGAGTTGAAACTGGTACGGTCCGTATGGATTTTAACCATCCAATGTCCGGTAAGACATTACATTTTATCGGTGAGATTATTGACGTTCGTGAAGCTTCTGCCGAAGAACTGAGTCACGGACATGTTCATGGTGATGGTGGGCATCAACATTAATCGTTGGAATAATATAATTCAAAAAGCCGTCCCTTTCAAAAGAGACGGCTTTTTGTTTTCATATCGATGATGATTTTCCTGCTTATTGGCCGATTAAAAACACAACCGGTTTCTTGTCAATTTCCGGAATTTGTTTCTTCCATTCCGATGCCCGTAAGGTCCTGATAGATTCTTCAGCGGTAGATATCATACAGGCAACGCAGATCAAGGTATCGGGGTGGCAGGTTTCAGCCAGCAATTGCAACAGCTTACGGTTTCGATAAGGTGCTTCAATAAATATCTGTGTCTGCCCGTTCCGAAATACCACCGACTCCATCTCACGGATTTTTTTGACTTTATCCCTCATTTCTATTGGTAGATAGCCATGAAAAGCGAATTGCTGTCCGTTGAATCCCGAAGCCATTAACGCCATAAATATTGAAGAAGGACCCGAAAGAGGAACGATATGTATTTTTTCCTGATGGCAAAGATTAACAAAGCTCGCTCCCGGATCAGCTACACAAGGAAGTCCGGCTTCGGACAATAGTCCGACATTTGAACCACTTAGTAGCGGGACAATCATCTCGGAGATCTCTTCCTGGGAGGTATGCTCGTTCAGAACAAAAAACTGAGATGAATCGAATGGCCTTGGATAACCGGACTTCTTTAAAAAATGACGGGCTGTTTTAAGTTCTTCAACAACAAATACTGATAATTCCCTGACAATTTCAATGTTGTAAGAAGGAATTACCCTTTCTATAGGGGTGTCTCCCAAAAGAGTAGGGATAAGATAAAGAGTACCTTTATTTTTATTCATCGCTAATGATTATTCCATGGTAGATGATCAAGATCCACGTTGCCACCGGAGAGGATGATGCCAATCCGTTGGCCTTTAAATGATGACTTTTGTTTTATGATTGCAGCAAGGGGAACTGCAGACGAAGGCTCAACGATAATTTTCATGCGTGTCCAAATCAAACGCATGGCCTCGATGATTAAGGATTCTTCTACGGTGATTATTTCATTGACATACTGCCGGATGATTGGAAAAGTAATGCTTCCAAGAGATGTCCGCAACCCATCTGCAATGGTGTGAAGAGGGCTTACAGGTTGAATACTCCCTGAATGAAATGATCTCCAGGCATCATCTGCATTTGCAGGTTCTGCTGCAATGACAGTTGTTCCGGGAGAATAGTACGCGGCAGATAATGCAGTACCACTCAATAGACCTCCTCCTCCAACCGGCGCCATGATTACATCCAGTCTTTCGGTTTGTTCAATTAATTCTTTTGTTGCTGTAGCTTGTCCTGCTATAATCCGGACGTTATTATAAGGATGGATTTCGGTAGCCTGTGTTTCTGAAATTACTTTTACCAGCATCTCTTCCCTGGCCTCAACGGTTGGCTGACAGAATGTAATGATACCGCCATACTGTTGAACGGCATCCACCTTGA
>JAUZOX010000636.1 GCA_030706265.1 Bacteroidota bacterium
AAACAAGCATTATACCAAACGACGTGAGATTGCCTGCAAGATTTTTGAGCATCTGGGTTGTACGTATGATCATAACCAGGTAGGCATGTTTCTTTGGGGTGCAGTTCCCGATAAGACGGGAAGTGCCGAACATTTGACGGAGGCCCTGCTTCAGTTGGCTCGGGTCTTCATTACACCCGGACTGATCTTTGGGTCGAATGGCAATAATTATATTCGTATTTCATTGTGCAGTAATGAAAAGATGCTGAACGAAGCGCTTTGGAGGATCAAAACCGTATGCGCACCGATCCGTTACTCACAGATGGAAAACAAAATAGCAATTTAATACAACAGAAGATAAATGATGACAGTTACGGTTATAGGTACCGGATTAATTGGAGGGTCGATGGCCCTCGACCTCAAAGAACGCGGATTTGCCGATGTGGTTCTGGGAGTGGATAATAATATGCTGCATGCAGACATGGCCATTCAGCTCAACCTGGTTGATGAGATGGTGACGCTGGAAGAAGGAGCTGCCCGTGCAGATTTGATTATCATTGCCACTCCGATCAACGTTACCAGACAATTACTCCCCGGAATTCTGGATGATTTAAAACCCGGGCAGGTCGTTTCCGATATGGGGTCAACCAAAAGCAGTGTGGCCGAGGTGGTAAACGGACATGCCAACCGTCCGCAATTTGTGCTTTCTCATCCCATGGCAGGCACAGAGTATTCAGGTCCCACGGCAGCTAAAAAGGAACTCTTTGACGGGAAGGCAGCTATCATCTGCGATGCCGATGATAGTGACGTGTTTGCGGTAGACCTGATTCGCAGAATGTATGAAACGCTTGGCATGCACGTAATGTATATGAATGCAAATAACCATGACCACAGTGCTGCTTATGTTTCGCATATTTCGCACATCACCTCTTTTGCCCTGGCGCTTACGGTGCTGGAGAAAGAAAGGGATGAGAAGACCATTGTAAATCTTGCCAGTGGTGGTTTTGATTCTACCGTCAGGTTGGCAAAGAGTTCTCCCGATATGTGGACTCCAATCTTTGATGAGAATTCGGTTAACCTGCTTGAAGTCATCGATACGTACATCGAGAAAATGCAGGCTTTCAGACAATGTATTGCAGACAGCAACCTTGCTGAAATATACAGCCTCATAAGGGAAGCTAATAAAATTCAGAAAATACTTAAATAATACGCAAAACTTAAACAAACTATTACAAATCGAAAGCCAATGAAACGAGCATGTTTGGAAAAACAATCACTGATGAAAATCATCCATGCGAGTTCTATACGACCGATTTAATAAAAATTATTTACCGATGAAACGAGTATGTTTGAAAATCACAAACACCGATGAAAATCATCCATGCGAGTTCCATCTGACCAATTTAATACAAATTATTTACAGATGAAACCGAATATAAATTGTGAGCCAATAGCAAATTGGGGCGTAAAGAACGCAAAACCATTAATCATTGCAGGACCTTGCAGTGCCGAGAGTGAAGAGCAGATGGTAGAGACAGCTCGTGGAATGGACCTGACCAAAGTTTCGGTCTTCAGGGCAGGAATCTGGAAACCAAGAACACGCCCTAATATGTTTGAGGGTGTTGGTCCGGTTGGCTTGCAATGGTTAAAGACCGTGAAGCAGGAAACAGGTCTACTCACAGCGACCGAAGTTGCCAATGTCAAGCATGTTTATGAAGCCTTGAAGGCCGGTATTGATATGATTTGGATCGGCGCCCGCACAACGACAAATCCATTTGCAGTTCAGGAGATAGCAGACGCATTACAAGGCGTTGATATTCCGGTATTGATCAAGAACCCGATCAACCCTGATGTGGAACTTTGGATAGGCGCGATCGAACGCATAGCACGTGCCGGAATAACTAAACTGGGCGCAATTCATCGTGGCTTTTCCCGTTTCGAAAAGTCTGCATACCGGAATCCTCCACACTGGCAGTTACCGCTTGATTTACGACGCGCGTTACCTAACCTGCCCTTGATTTGTGATCCGTCTCATATCGCTGGTACGACTTCTTTACTTGAAGATATTGCACAAAGGGCATTCGACCTTAGTTATGATGGTTTGATCATTGAGACGCATTGCAACCCCTCTGCCGCACTCAGCGATGCCAAGCAACAGATTACGCCGTATGAGCTTACGCGTATGCTGGGAAGGCTTGCTTTAAGGTCTCCTGAAACCAGTGATCCTGCTTTTCGCCAGAATCTGGAAGAGCTGCGTGGGCAGATTGATAAGCTCGACGTTGAGATTATCCGTTTGATGGGGACACGCATGAGGGTGTCCGAGGAAATAGGTAAGTTTAAGAAAAACCAGAGCATTACCATCTTCCAGGCCGGCCGTTGGGATGAAATCATGAATAAGAGC
>JAUZOX010000637.1 GCA_030706265.1 Bacteroidota bacterium
GCTTTAAGTTGGACAATATTTTTGTGATTGATGGTTCAAAACGTTCCACAAAAGCAAATGCCTATTTTACCGGTTTTGGTAAAAAGAAAAGGATTGTACTCTATGATACGCTAATCAACAATCATAATGCCAATGAACTTGTTGCCATTTTGGCTCACGAAATTGGACACTATAAACACCGTCATATATTAAAAGGAATGGCTTTGTCATTTCTTGAAACCGGAATTGTTTTTTTCCTGTTATCCAGGTTCATCGATCCTTCGACGTCACTGGCTCAAAATATCTGTGCAGCTCTTGGAGCTGCACAACCCACATTCCATGTAGGAATTCTGGCATTTGGACTTTTGTATAGCCCTATTTCAACGCTGATAAGCATTTTTACAAATGTGCTCTCCCGTCATTTTGAATATCAGGCTGATGGTTTTGCTGGCACGCACTGCGATCCTGATGATTTGCAGCAAGCCTTAAAACGCTTGTCCGTTGATCATTTAAGTAATTTGAATCCACACCCTTTTTATGTGTTTATTCATTATTCACATCCACCACTAATAAGCAGACTGGAAAGATTGGAAAGTTTGAAATAACCTTTAGAAAAGTGATTTTATAGCTTGTCCGGAGAGAAATGAAAGCGTATATGCCGTATCAATGCTGCGTGCCGAATTAAAATCACTAATGGCTGCCCATATTTTTCTGAGCTTGCGATAGAGTAATCCACGATTGAGATAGGCTTGTATATTTTTTGAATTAAGCCTTAGGGTCATTGTATAATCTGAAATCGCCTTCCCAATTTCCCCTTTTCGTTCATAAACAATTGCCCGTTGGAAATAGGCCAGTTCATATTTAGGATTCATTGCAATGGCTTGATTACAGAGTTCGATAGAGGCATCTAAACTACCGGCCTCAGAACAGATTACAGCCTGTTTCAACAGCTCGGGTGCCGTCCGTTGTCCATAAGATGAACTTATTAAGCTAAAACTGATTAACAAAATAAAAAACGTTCTAAACATAAGGCCATTTTTTATTTGGAGGTTAAATTATTTTGTATGTGCGACTGCTAACCTATTTTGTTCTGGAATTGTTTAATGTATTTGACGATTATTTAAAATTAAAGTTACAAACTTGACGTCTAAATTAAATCCTTGTATCGAAAATAGTAACAAACTCATTAACTTTGCAAACCCAATACGAAGTCACATAATTTGATACTTATTAAGTGAAAGCATTAATTACGAAAATCGTTACGACAATCAGAACTTTCATCAAGCTGCGTCCTGTGCAACTTGTTCTGTATTATATCCGGTTTATTTATAATAAGTTAAAAGCACCTAAAGGAATTTCATGGTATAAGAAATTACCTTATTGGTTCGTGCAAACCATAGTGGTTTTATTTTTATTAGTTATTCTGATTGACATGAATTTTCTTTGGCTGTTTGGTCGTTCACCAAGGGTCATGCAGTTAAACAATCCGAAGATGAATGTTGCTTCAGAGCTTTATTCAGCCGATAATGTATTAATCGGAAAATATTTTTATGAAAACAGGGTTCCGGTTGAATACAATGAAATATCTCCGACAATGATTCATGCTCTGGTTTCGACCGAGGATGTCCGATTTTACAAACATCATGGAGTAGACATACGATCAACGTTCGGAATTTTCTTGTCTATGGCTCAGGGTGAAAAAAGAGGAGGAAGTACCATTACCCAGCAGCTGGTTAAAAATCTTTTTAAGACCAGGGAACATTATTCAAGAGGGTTATTGGGTTATATTCCCGGACTTAGGGTCGTGATATATAAAGCCAAAGAATGGATAAATGCCGTTAAGATCGAATTCTTTTATTCCAAAGAGGAGATTTTAACCATGTATTTGAATACGGTAGATTTTGGGAGTAACTCATATGGCATTCAATCTGCTTCAGCCACCTTTTTTGGTAAAAAGCCCGGTGATCTGAATGTTGAAGAATGTGCATTGCTTGTCGGTCTGCTCAAAGCACCTTCCTATTACAGCCCGGTTACAAATCCGGAAAATGCATTGGTACGTAGAAATACGGTCATCGATCAATTGGTTAAATATAAATACCTCTCAAGGGTGAGTGCGGATTCGATCAAAAAAATTCCTATCCATCTGCATTACAGAGTCGCCGGCAATTATGATGGTGAAGCATTGTATTTCAGGGATGCGGTTGCGCGTGAATTGCAAGACTGGCTTAAGGAAAACAAAAAAGACATTTATCGGGACGGGCTAAAGATTTATACCACGATTGATATGCGTCTTCAGAGAATTGCAGAAGAAGCGGTACAGCAGCACATGAAGAATTTGCAGCGGCGGTTTTTTCAACATTGGCAGGGAAAGGCGCCATGGGTTGATGAAAACGGAAAAGA
>JAUZOX010000638.1 GCA_030706265.1 Bacteroidota bacterium
AAAATGCTGGATGTCAGGGCCACATCCCAGGTTATTTCTTTTTTAAAAATGAGTGGCCACTCTCCCGAATACGGCTCTTTCTATGAGCGATTCAACACCAGCACAGGAAAGCTGTTCATGATATTGGGAGGGATCATTGCCTTGTTCTTATGCATTTACCTGTACATCATTCCAACCGCAGCCGATATCTTTGCCCGCCACCTTCCCGAATCGTATGAAATCAATCTGGGCAACAGGATGTATCGTCAAATCATTACCAACGACAGCATAGACACCGTTCAGACAGATCTTGCAAACCGTTTTGCAAAGCAGATCAATTTTGAAACGGACTACCCGATTCAAATCACGGTTGTGCATGGGCATGAGGTCAATGCATTTGCCACACCCGGTGGACATATCATCGTCTATGACACCCTGCTTAACCAGCTCGAGAATCCGGACGAACTTGCAGCCCTGCTCTCCCACGAAGCCACCCATATCAAGGAACGGCATTCATTAAGGGCACTGGCGAGTGACCTCTCACGAAGCCTTTTTCTATCGATCCTGTTCCATGATCAAAATAGTATCTCCGCTGTCATTGTTGAAAATGCAGACATGTTGAATTCACTGCGTTTCTCGCGTGAGATGGAACAAGTTGCCGATGAGGGCGCCATCAAAACCATGCTGGACAACAACATTGACCCGGAAGGAATGGTACAACTTCTTAAATTGTTAAAACAAGAGGAAAAGAATGCCAATGGGAATCTGACCTACCTGAGTACTCATCCTGCCACGAATGAAAGAATCGCTGATGTTGAGAAATTCATTGATAATTACAACATCCGGATCATCCAGAACAAAGACCGCAATCGAATCTGGAAGGAGTTGAATAAAAAATCCAAAAAATAGATTTTTCACTCCTCATGTTTCAATCCACATCACTGTTAAAAACAACACTATGTTATGATCCGGCAACGTTCATATACAAAGGATTCGACACAGATTAAGTGCTTGCAACGCAAGTAAATAATAAACATTTAAGGACAAACATCAAGAGGTAAAGGCTATTGGAACGAATCGCCTAATAGCGACAGCCAACACATGAATGTGACCATACCGTGTCGAATAATACCTTGCTCCTCTTTATTAATTTATGTATGAGACTATTCAAGGCTTTTAAACAGCTTCAGGATCTGGCATAAATTTTGTTTAGTCATTGGTAAGTCACCCCTAAAATCCAAAAAAATGAAGACTACCATCAAACTTTTTATATTTACTATAATGCTATATGGATTTACATCATGTTTCCCCGTTTTTATGTCACGTCCTTATTATTACGGGGAAGGCCGCTGGTATTATAACAATCATTACTATTACACTGCCCGAGAATATCACCAGGCCAGAAGATACCACAGGACCGAAGTAAGGTCGTATCCGGATTATCACAACAACAATAATTATGGCAACCAGCGGGAAAATCATTAATCCGGTTTTTCTTTAGGTTCAAATGATCAATAAAAATGCAGAATTTGGCGGAATTGTCTCATCCTAAAAAAAGTTGACAGGTTTACCTTTTATTCCCCTAAATCCGGCCTTTTATTCCCCTATATAGGTAGTCATCTCCGTA
Organism: Bacteroidota bacterium; assembly: GCA_030706265.1. Lineage (GTDB taxonomy): Bacteria > Bacteroidota > Bacteroidia > Bacteroidales > Cfx3-03 > Cfx3-03. Next base: position 1,607 of record JAUZOX010000638.1, read on the forward strand.
TCTTCGGAGTGTTTTCCTAATGTTTTCTCTCCCAGTATTCCCTGACTGCCTGGCATTTGTTTCGTTCCTATGGATGGGATATACCAGGAAGGAAACACCCTTAAAACACCGGGATAATACCCGATTGGCCCTAATTACAGGAGAATAAAAGGGGAATAGTCTCCTGATAATATGCCTGTTTTTGAGGCGGCTGTCAGACTGACAATGTGTTTTTCCAAATCAAAGACAGGCAGAATCAGCCCCTTATCCCAAACACGGTCCAACAATCTCATTCCTTTTTTCAAATCCCTCACCTACGTCCTTGGTCTTCTCCCGAAACAGGTTGACCCAAACTAAAACAGCGTGTCACCCCGGTGCAGGATTACAAGAAAAAGTTCATTTTTTTTAGGACGAGACACTTAAAAAAAACTTTTCGGGTTAGATTTCGACTTCGTCGAGTTGAAGATTTACCGATCTCCGGTATCCGGCCGGAGTCATGCCTATTTTTTCTTTGAAGAGTTTGCTGAAGTAGTAAATGGAGCAAAAACCCAGGCTAAACGAAATCTCCTTGATGGAGAGGTTGCTGTTGGCAAGCAGGTATTGTGCCTGCTGAATGCGCAAAGAAAGATGGTATTGAGCAGGAGAAAGACCGATGTATTTCTTAAAAACTTTTCTGAAAAGGGAATAACTGATGTTGAGTTCAGATGCCAGGTCCTCAACATTTAGATTGGTAGTCAGATTGTTGCGAATAATGATACATGCATTTTGGATGCTGTGTTCAATCGTTTTATTT
>JAUZOX010000639.1 GCA_030706265.1 Bacteroidota bacterium
AGTATGTCTTCATATCCTTTTTTTTGCACTGCCCAAACCAATCATGAAGGCAAGAAAAAAGCAAGCCTAAAAAGTATCCGAAATGGGAGGTAAAAGAGTGGTAAAATTTAGATTTAAAGGATACTTTATGGATACTTTATGGATACTTTATGGATACTTAATGGATACCCATAGAGTATCTATAAAGCATCTTTCAACGATGCATCAATTTTTTTTCAATTATCCAAATTACCTGCTGCGTAGGGTAAGTTTTGGAGCATGTTTTTTGACGGGCCCGGTCTGAGTAGCTCCTGACTGCAAATTTAAGATGATTTTGCCTTTTATGGAGAAGGAATTACTTAAATGGATTGTTTAGATCTTTTAAATCCTTTATTTGTAAGAACATTACAAATATATGCATGGGAAAAAATAGTTTATGCCTTTTTATTCATTTTTTTAAAAGTATTTCCTTTTAATTTTTATTAGAGCTGTTTAAAGAATCCTGTTTTGCCTCTGGCATCGACAATCACGATAAATCTGCTCTTGCCTTTCGTAAGCTCTACAAAATAGTTGTCTGCGTCTTCAAACTGGACCTTATAAAGGATCATATCCGTGTCAATGTCTTCGTTGTCTTCAAAGAAGATGGTTTTCCCGATCCTGGCACCGTTGTAATATCTCTTTATATTTTGTTGTCCTAATAAGGGAATATCCTCAAAATTAACCTCATAGGTTGTTCCAACCAGTTTCCCATTGTAGTCATAGTAAGCGGTCATATTTTGCTCGTCGATAATGAAATTGGCTTCGTCAAAATAATCGCTCCTTGTCCAAATCACGTTAGGAACATCACCATAGTCTTCTTTAAAACTGGCCTTGCTTATTTTACTAACCTCAGAACCCTTGAGTTTTCGCAGTGCTTTGCGTTCAACTCTTCTCCCTTTTTTTAATTCTTTTCTGGTCTCGTTTTTGGAGGACTGGGCCATTGCCTGATCGACTGCACCAAACAGCATCAGGGTAAGTAACAGAAATGCCAACCTTTTCATCTGTAATTAATTTTTATTAAATCGGTCAGATGGAACTCGCATGCAGAATTTTGAACGGTGATTGAGTTTATTAACATGCTCGGTTCATCTGTAAATAATTTGTATTAAATCGGTCAGATGGAACTCGCATGGATGCCCGGATCATAAAATATGCTTTAAAAGATGGTTGCTTATTGAATAAACGAGATGTTCTAAAATACTAACAGCATGTTTTTTTAAATGTTTGAATACGCAGTTCATTTTAATATAACACGATTAGGGCTAAAACAGATTGTTTGTCCGGTGTTTCAGCTCGAGGTGAAGCCGGTACGGAAAGAGGGATCGTACAACCGGATTGTCAGGGAAATGAAATAATGGGCTTATGACTTGTAGTCGCTCAGATGGAGGACTTTGGGGCAAAAGTCATGTTCGGCGATCTGGTGGTTGGAACAGATCACGAGGATGCGCTGGTCAGCGTATTCAGCTAACAGGTTGCGGTACCATTCAATACCTTCGTCGTCCAGGTTAACGGTGGGCTCGTCCAGAAAGGTCAGTGGCACCCGGGTCAGGACCGCAAGCAACAATTTTACCCGTTGCTTCATACCCGAAGAGAACTTGACGATGGGTTTATGGGCGTGCTGTTCCATTCCCAACCTGGCGATGAGGTCGGGGGTGGAAAGATCGTTGACAATGGGTTTGAATTTGCGATGGAAGTCAAGCATCCCCGACAGGGTGAACTCTTCGGGCAGATCGAGGTAAGGTGCTGCATAGCTCAGGTGCCGGTAACAGGCGTTGCTGTCGATGACGTTGCCTTCGATTTCGAATATGACGTTTCCTGCGGAAGGAATCATAAAACCGCTCATGACACGAGCCAGGGTTGACTTACCGGAACCGTTGGCCCCCAGGATGGCTAAGTTGTCCCCCTGTTGAAGCGTGATGTTCAGGGACCTGAATATCCATTCCCTGTTAAATCGCTTTCCTGTGTCTTGAAGGGTGAGTCTGATCATTCCCTTTTTTATTTGCTGGTTTAAGTTGTCGAGAGCATGAAAGGCATCTGTTATTCCACATTCTTCATGGTGAGCTGTATCCTTTTACGAACCCGGTCAACTTCGAGTACCTTCACCTTTACCTTTTGATTGAGTTGTACCACTTCATTGGGATCCTTGATGTAACGATCGGTCATCTGGCTGATGTGTACCAGCCCGTCCTGGTGAACGCCGATATCGACAAAAGCCCCGAAAGCAGTGATATTGGTCACGATGCCAGGCAAGACCATCCCGGGGATCACATCATCAAGCTTCATCACATTCTTGTCGAATTCAAAGATGTCGAATTTTTTGCGGGGGTCGCGTCCCGGCTTTGTCAGCTC
>JAUZOX010000064.1 GCA_030706265.1 Bacteroidota bacterium
CAGATCGTTGAAGAAGCGATGCAACTCCCCGGGAATTATCAAAAGACGACTAACCTCCAGTTTTTACAAAACGGGGTTTACCTGTTGGTATTGAAGACTCAGGGGAATACCGTTATCCGTAAAGTGGTAAAGAAATAATAGACGGCAAAAATCAATTTTTAACCTGTTATTCCAATATTCCCAAACTTTTCAATTTCCGGCACCGGTTATTTCCGATTAATCAGGGAAACAGGACAAATAAAAAACGGGGACGATAAAAACTTTATCCCGATGACACTTGCGGGAGATATTCTTATCTGTTTAAAGGACGTCCCTTCTCAAAATCACTGATTTGGCAAACTAAAATAAAAGACAGCCCCTTTATCAACTTCACCTTCTGCCCAGCAACGTCCACCATGACGCACGACGATGCGGTTAATATTAGCCAGGCCGATTCCGACACCCTCAAATTCACGTGACTCATGAAGCCGTTGAAACACGCCAAATAATTTATCGGCATATTTCATATCAAACCCGGCTCCATTATCCTTTATAAAGAAGATCGTTTCGCGGTCCTTCAGAAAACTTCCAATCTCGATAACGGGTTTTTCTTTTTTGCCTGTATACTTAATGGCATTAGAGATCAAATTAGTCCAAACCTGCACAATTAGTTGATAATCGCCAAAAGAATCATGAAGCGGTTCAATGATGATCTCGATAGCACGTGATTTTATATCATTTTCGAAAAGTGATAAGCTTTGACGAATCATTTGCAGGCTGTCAATTTTTGCTTTCGTCACCCCGGCGCGGTTCAGCCGTGAGAAAGTAAGCAATGCTTCAATCAGTTTACCCATCTCGTTAGCCGAATTCGAAACGGCATTCAAATATTCCTCTGTTTCCTCTGACAACTGCGAAGATTTGCTTCTGAGAATGAGATTGACAAAACTGGTGATATGACGCAGTGGTGCACGTAAATCATGTGATACTGAGTATGAAAAGGCTTCGAGTTCTTTGTTTGCAGATTCAAGCTGGGCAGTACGTTCAATGACGCGTTGTTCAAGTTCGGCATTCAATATTCTGATTTCCTCTTCTGCCTTCTTCCGGTCGGTGATATCATGAATGGTTCCAATCAATTTTACCGGTTCATTGTTTGAATCAAATTCAAGTTCGGCTTGTCCATGCACCCAATGCACCTGCCCATCGTTCACCCTTATAATTTTATATTCCTTATCAAATCTTTGCCTTTTTGCTAAAACCTCATTGCTTACATAATTCATCATTATTTCCCGCCAATCCGGATGGACTATGTTTAACCACCCATCGAGTGACCGGACATATGCATCATCGATCCCAAAGACCTCATCCATTATTTCAGAACTGCTCCATAAATCGGTCATTAGATCCCATACAAAACTTCCTAAACGGGCAACTTTTTGAGATTCCCTCAGCAACCTTTCACTTTCTTTCAAAGCATTTTCAGCCTTCTTTTGCTCGGTTATGTCGTATGATATGCCTCCGACACCCAGCAGGGTGCCATGGATATCCAGCAATGGAAACTTGATTGACACATAGGTATGGATGCCATCCGACTCCAGGTTTTCTTCTTCCACCGTGAGTGGTTTTAAGGTGTTCATTACTTTCAGATCAGAAGCCCGGTGGTCGGTAGCATATGGTTCAGGAAGGATTTCCTTCCGGGTTTTATTGATCAGCATTTCGTGCCTGGCACCAAAGGCGGTTTCCAGACTGCGGCTTATCAACAGGTATCTTCCTTCCAGGTCTGTAGCGTAGATGAGGGAAGTGCTATTATCGGTTATTTCCTGCAATAACTTTTGGCTTTCAAACAAGGCCACTTCCGACCGCTTGCGTTCATTGATCTCTTCCTGAAGCAGTTTATTGATAGCCAATAAGTCATTTGTCCGTTCTTTGACGCGCCATTCCACTTGATCATAAGCCTTTTGCAACTCGGTTTGAGTATGTACAAGCTTATCTCTCTCTTTTTGGAGTTCATTGTTCACTATCTTTAGCTGGCTCGGACTGGGAATCGACAGTAGTTTGGGAAGGACAGGCCACACGGCAATTGCAGTAGCCAATGAAATGATGGCACATATTGAATCTATTGTAGCCTGCCACCAATTTACAGGCCACCACAGTCCGATGATATGGACAAAATGAGTTGTTCCGCATGCTATAATGAATAAACCAAAAAGAAAAATGATCCAGGTAAAAGGCATGTCCCTGCGTTTTCTTATAAATACGGCCAGGAAAAATGGAATGGATGCATAGGATATGGCAATTAGGGCATTGGATATGGCCATTATCATCATCAATAAGGGTGTCATATTCCCGGTGATCGTATTGCGGATTTCCATTTTACCGGGCATAATCAGCATGGGAACGATGATCAGAACGGCCAGGGCTGCAATGGGCGCAACCAGACGGGGTAACAGTTCATATCCTTGTCGAAACAGTGTCTTTTGAGGTGCAAATGCCTGTACTTTATAGGCCCGTAAACGAAGACTGTTTGTCACTACGAAAATTGAACTGAACGCCATTGCCCCTGCTGCAAACATGGGCTTCAGCAATCCATAAGCGGCTATGGGTATCAAAGCGACGTTGTAAAACAAAGCCCATATCAGATTCTGGACAATGGTTTGAGAGGTGCCGCGTGACATGGAAATGGCTTTTCCCACACCCGACAAAGCACCGCTGATCAGCGTGATACCTGCCGCAGCCATCGCTATCTCTGTTCCGGTTCCGATTGCAATGCCTACATCGGCCTGGGCAAGAGCCGGAGCATCATTGATACCGTCTCCTACCATGGCGACAATGGGATGTTCAAAATTCCCCATCGTGGTCCCAGCCTGTAATTTTTTAATTTCCTCAACTTTGTCACCCGGTAAGACTTCTGCAATTACCCGTTCAATCCCCACCTGCTTTGCGATCGCCTTGGCCGTAAGCCTGTTATCTCCGGTTAACATGATGACGTCCAGTCCCAGTTTCTGCATTTCTGCAATAGCCTCTCTTGCATCGGGTTTTACGGTGTCTGCAACGGCAATGAGACCGATCGGTTTGGGAGGCCCGCCCTCATTAACCGGATTTACCCCCACAATCATTGCGGTTTTTCCATTGGCTTGCAGGTCTTTTACTTTTTTCTGAAGGATATCCGTATCGAGCCCTTCATTCTGCATCATGCGGAGGTTCCCGATAAAAATTGTAAGATCATCAACGACGGCTTTTACACCGAAACCTCCAAAAGCGTGAAACTGTCCAGGCGCTGACAAAGCCATCCCTTTGATGTTCGCCGCTTTCAGGATGGCATGTCCTAATGGATGTTCCGAACCAATTTCGGCGCTTGCGGCAAGACGGAGGATTTCATAGGTATTAACGTCATCCAGGGAGATGATATCCGTCACTTCAGGCTCCCCACATGTAATGGTGCCGGTCTTATCCAGCACGATGACATTAATACGACCGGCCTTTTCCATTATTTCACTGTTCCTGAAATAAATACCGTTTTCAGCTCCTTTTGAAGTTCCAACGATGATAGCCGTGGGAGTTGCCAGACCAATTGCACACGGACAGGCAATAACTAACACCGCAATGGCATTGATCATTGCTCCCGACCATTCAATCCCTGCAACCCACATCCAGCCCAGGAATGTAATTAATGCAATGCCGATGATCGTAGGCACGAAATATTTTCCAATCTGGTCGGTAAGCTTTTGAATAGGAGCCTTGCTTGCCTGTGCCTCCTGAACCAACTTGATAATCTGAGCCAACGTACTGTTTTTCCCTACCTTGGTAGCTTCGAATTTGATCAATCCTTCGCGGTTGATGGTTCCTCCGATCACTTCATCACCGGGGCCCTTATTCACGGGCATCGACTCACCGGTAATCATCGATTCTTCAAATGCTGACCGCCCCTCGCTGATGATCCCGTCTACGGGTATTTTTCCCCCGGGGCGTACAACCAGCATATCTCCAACCACAACCTCTTCGGGGCTGATCTCAGTTTCAACACCGTTGCGCATGACATAGGCTATTTTGGGACGCAATCCGACCAATGCCCTGAGCGCCTCCGATGTTTTGCCTTTTGCCCTTGCCTCAAGAAATTTACCAAGCCGGATAAGGGTGATGATGGCGGCTCCGGATTCAAAATAGACACTCGAGCCATGGATCACTCCGATGGTAACCAAAAGACTGGAAAAATAAGCCACTGATGAACCCAGAACGATTAAAACGTCCATGTTTGCACTGCCAAATCGCAGGCTCTTGAATGCCCCCACATAAAACTGCCATCCGACATAAAACTGAACGATCGTGGCAGCAACCAGCATGATATAGTTATCATGTGGAAAACCGACTGCACCAAAGTCCTTTGACATACTATAAACGACCAGCGGGATGGTAAGACAAAGGCCCAAAAAGAGCAAATGCTTTTGCTTAATCAGTTCAGCAGCCCGAACCTGAGCTTCTATATCTTCAATCTCCTCGGTTTCGCCAACCTGCACAATATCGAAACCTGCTTTACGAATTAATCCCGTCAGTTCTGCTATACCGGTCATTCCGGGAATGTATTCCAACATGATGCGTTCAGTGCTCCAATTGACACTTACGGCAAGGACGCCGTTTTGCCTTGAAAATATTTTCTCAAGGGTAGCCGCATCCGATTGATTCTGAAGCCCCGTGATTGGAAGATCAACTTTGCCAGTTGCAACACCGTACCCTATCTTTTTAACACAGGTAATAATGTCATTTTCGCGAATCTGCAACGGATCGAAAGAAACGGTAAGCTTCTCACTGGCAAAGTCCACCTCGGCACGCTCAACCCCCTTCAGTTTCCTGACATTGGCCCCAATCGTGTTTGCACAATTTGCACACGTTAAACCTGTTACAGGCATAGTTGCAACTTTGCTTTTTATCATTGATACCTCCTGTTTGGCAGAATGACTTCGACGAATTATGTTAATGGTTCTTTTGATGTGGTGTATAAAAATACTTTTTTTTAGACGTTAAATATTGAATAGATTAAAATTTTTGCTGACATTTAATGGAATTTAACATTATAAACAAAACAAATCCTGAATGATTTTAGCTTTGCAAAAGCGAATGACGCTTCCGGTTTTGAATTTTGAATGTCCTTGACGGATGATGATGCCAACCGGGCAGTTCGCTTTTAACGGTTTAAACAGAATCAATTGCAGTAACAACGATACTTTTATAAATATATTCATCCGAAAATAATTTTATTAAATATGTCGTATGGAACTCGCCTTGAAAATTTTTCATCGGTGTTTATGTTGTCAAACATGCTCGTTTCATGTTGTTATTGTTCAAAAAAGATAAATGCCAGCCAATAATTTTAAAAAAATAAAAGATATGAAGTATCACAGATTACTCATTTTATCCATTGCTTTTCAGATTATTACTTTAATTTCCCTGGCCGGGGGGAACAACGATCCCGGGCTCTGGTACACGCAACCGGCTCAAAAATGGTCTGCGGAAGCCCTGCCCATTGGAAATGGCCGGATGGGAGCCATGTTTTACGGCGGAGTGACGAAAGAAAAAATCCAGTTCAACGAGCAGAGCCTTTGGTCGGGTGCCAATAATTGGGACGGGGATAGCAAAAACGGTGACCTCACCTTTGGAACTTACCTGAATTTTGGAGAGATTACGGTTGAATTTCCAAAATTACAGTCCGTTTCAAACTACCGCAGGAGTCTCAATATTTCGAATGGCATACACACAACCCGGTTTACGTCCGAGGGAGTGAATTATACCCGTGAAGCCTTTGCCAGTCATCCCGATCAGGTGATGGTTTTCAACTATACATCCTCACGTAAAGGGGCCTTGTCGGGAACCATCTCTCTTTCATCTGCGCATGGCGCAAAAATCAAGGTAACCGGAAACAGCCTGATCTTTGACGGAGAGCTGCCTAATAAGCTTAAATATGCTGCTGTCCTTCGCGTCTTACACGATGGCGGAAAGATTAAAGCTTCCGATAGTTGCCTGGTCTTCGAAGACTGCAATACCCTGACCTTAATGATGGATGCCCGCACCAACTATAAGGCAGATTATAAATCGGGATGGCGTGGCGCCGATCCGTTGCCGGTCATTAACAAAGAGCTGGCAGCAGCTCAAGCTAAAAGCTATGATAAACTGCTCTCATCCCATGTGAGGGACATAACCTCATTACTGGATCGTGCCCCAATTGACCTGGGAAAGAGTGGAAATGAGATTCTGACCCTTCCAACCAACGAAAGGCTGAAGAAATATGCAGCCGGGGGTGAAGATCCTGAACTTGAAGCAACCATGTTCCAATATGGCCGTTACCTCCTCGTGAGTTGCTCACGGCCGGGTGGTCTTCCGGCAAACTTACAAGGTCTATGGAACGACAGCAATACACCTTCATGGTCGAGCGACTACCACAACAACATCAATGTCGAGATGAATTACTGGGCAGCAGAATCCGCAAATTTATCCGAATGCCACCTCCCCTTGTTCGATTTTATCGTTGCTGCCGAGGAACCTTTGAGAATAGCGACCCGTAAAGCCTTTGGCGAAAAGACCCGCGGCTGGACGGCCCGCACCAGTCAAAATATCTTCGGTGGAACCGGCTGGCAATGGAATATCCCGGCCAGTGCATGGTATGCCACTCATGCTTATGAACATTGGGCCTTCACGCAGGACCTGGTGTTCCTGCGAAAAACAGCTTACCCTCTTCTCAAGGAAATCAGTGAATACTGGGAAGATAACCTCAAGAAGATGCCCGACGGCACACTGATGGTGCCAAACGGCTGGTCTCCCGAACATGGTCCGCGTGAAGATGGCGTTATGCATGACCAACAACTGATTTGGGAGCTTTTCCAGGACTACCTTGCGGCAGCCAGGGTATTGGATATCGACAGGGAATATCAAAAGAAGGTGGCTGACATGGTGGCTCACCTGGCACCCAATAAGATCGGTAAATGGGGTCAACTCCAGGAATGGCAGACAGATCGTGATGATCCCAACGACCAGCATCGCCACACTTCTCATCTTTTCGCGGTCTATCCCGGACACCAGATCAGCTTGACCAATACGCCGCAACTGGCTGCTGCAGCCATTATTTCATTACGCAGCCGTAGCGGAAATTACGGTATCAATGAAAATAAACCCTTTACCGTAGAGTCTACCGTCGGCGATAGCCGCAGGTCATGGACCTGGCCATGGCGTTGCGCTCTCTGGGCTCGGCTTGGAGAAGGAGAACGTGCCGGCATCATGGTTCGCGGATTACTGACGTACAACACATTGCCAAACTTATTCTGCAACCATCCTCCGTTTCAACTGGACGGTAACTTTGGAATCCCTGCGGCCATAACCGAAATGCTGCTGCAGAGCCATGCCGGAGAGATCCAGTTGTTACCGGCATTACCCGGTAAATGGGCAACCGGCGGTTCGTTTACCGGACTTCGGGCCAGAGGTGGTTTTACGGTTAACTGCACCTGGGCCGATGGAAAGGTAACCGGCTATAAAATTACCTCCTCAAAACCTCAAAAGGTGAAGGTACGGGTAAACGGAGAGCTCAAGGAAATCACTGCTTCCCGGTAAGGCATTTCTCATTTTTAACCCAGAAAATACCCCTACAGGTTATCTTATAAGCCTCCTCTTCTCCGTGTTTGGTCTTCCTCATGGAATTGAGGCGGAAAATGAAGCTGTAGGCGATAGAACAGGAACAGGGTATGGTTTTTGTCCAGATAAATCCGGAAAAAAGAGAGGCTGTCAAAGCGTTTCTATATAAAGTCTGCCTTTGGGGTCGCCGAACAAGATACAGTAAAACCCAGCGGAACAGATTCTGTTTAGTCTTTACTGAAATTAAATCAACGCGTAAAGGGAAAAAACTGTACATCCCGGTTGAAAAAAGAGGTTCGCGTGTATTGGCAAGGTTCTGATAAACATAAAGCAGCAATAAACTTTCACCGCCTTTTCACGTTAACGTATGTATGCATCGTTATTTTAGTGATTTTTGTATTTGCCTTTTTATTTCAAGCTTAATATTCTATTTGAGGAACTACGGTATGCCTAAACTGAAAATAGTGCAGTTGCTGCAAGTTGTTGCCCTGTTGATGCTGATCATCGGCTGTGAAAAGACGGTGAGTATCGATGTAGGGCAAATTCAACCGCGTCTGGTTGTCAACAGCATCCTTTGCAAAGACAGTTTAATCAAAGTCCAGCTCAGCAAAAGCAGGGCGATGATGGATACTTCCCAATCCATCGAGCGGATCAATAAGGCAACCATCAAGATATATGAGGATGAGATTTTAAAGCAGACCCTGACCAAGGGGTATTCGGGTTTATTCACCTCCACGATAAAACCAAAAGTTGGATCCGGCTACCGAATTGAAATAGACAACGCCGAATTTGGTCATGTGGAAGCCTCATCCCTGATCCCACCGGCGCCTCATCTGATCTCGGCAACGCAAACGACTGAATTAACACCGGAATCCGATCCACAAAACATCAAATTTAAAATAGCGCTAAAAGATGATGGTCCACAACCTAATTATTACTATTTAAGGGCTATTCTGATAAAGAAAGGCTATCAGCCCGGCGCCAATCCCAACGTAGAGATGGTTTGTAAGCTGTATAGCGATGACAATATCGTCGAGGCAGACGACCATACCCTGAAAGGGGTCGTCTTTAATAATGCGGCATTTGTCGGTTCGAATTATGAACTTATCGTTTACTCTCCCAACAGTCTTAACAAGAATTTTAACCTATGGTTTGAGTTGAGCAGCATTTCGCCGGAATATTATAAATATCTGGTCTCCGTTATTATGCAAAATAACGCCGGAAACAATCCCTTTGCCGAACCGGTAGAGATCAAATCGAATATTGAAAACGGAACCGGAATATTAGGCGCCCAAAACAAAGTCTATATCAAAGTCGTCACCTTTTAATAACCGCTAAAATCAGATGAACATTTTAAAACCGGTGCTGCTCTTCATTCTGTTTGGCCTCATGATAACAGCCAATGCCCAGAGATATACCATCTCCGGATATGTTGAAGATGGCAGTAACGGTGAAAAAATATTCATGGCCAATGTTTACAACAGCCTGAAAATGCAAGGGACTTCAAGCAATTCCTACGGATTTTACAGTCTTTCGTTACCTGCAGGGGAAGTAAAACTGGTTTGTTCATATGTGGGCTATAAATCTTTTGGCTTGGATTTGAACCTTCACAAGGACACGGTCATTAATGTCCAGCTCATCCAAAACATGCAGTTGCAGGAGGTTGTGGTGAATGGGGGTGTTGCCAATAATGCATTACGTTCTTCCCAGATGAGCATCAATGAAATATCAATTAAGACCGTCAAGAGCCTCCCTTCGTTTTTGGGCGAGGTGGACCCTATCAAGACACTACAGCTGCTTCCGGGCGTCCAGACCGGAACCGAAGGTTCGACCGGTTTATATGTGCGGGGTGGCAGCCCCGATCAGAACCTGATACTCCTGGACGGAGTACCGGTATATAATGCCAGCCATTTGTTTGGATTCTTCTCTGTCTTTAATGCCGATGCCTTAAATACGATCACACTGATCAAAGGAGGTTTCCCGGCCCGGTTCGGAGGACGGCTCTCTTCTGTCCTTGATATTCGGATGAAAGAAGGCAATATGAAAAAAATTACGGGTGAGGGCTCCATCGGTCTCGTTGCTTCCAAATTTACCATCGAAGGGCCGATCATCAAAGATAAAGCTTCGTTTATCTTCAGTGCCCGACGCACCTTGCTCGACCTGTGGGCTGCTCCCCTGGCACGTAAAATCGATCCCAAAGATCCCATCCCCGGATATTATTTCTATGACCTGAATGCCAAATTGAATTATAAATTTTCGGAGAAAGACCGACTTTTCCTGAGTCTGTATTCAGGTGACGATTTAGGCACTTACCACAAGAGTGAGTATGCCCCTGCTCCCAACAGCAGTTCAAACGATGACTTCAGATTGAGCTGGGGTAATCTGACCACTGCACTTCGTTGGAATCATCTTTTCAGCAGCAAGCTTTTCAGTAATACCACCCTGACTTATTCCCGCTATAACTTCGATACCCATATCCGGTATTACGAAATATATAAAGGGGTTACGAGTGATTATGAATCGACCTATTCATCCGGAATCAAAGATGTCGCTGCACGGATTGACTTTGATTATGTACCGGCACCCGGTCATTATATCAGGTTCGGA
>JAUZOX010000640.1 GCA_030706265.1 Bacteroidota bacterium
ATCATAAGGAATTTCCACCCCTCAGGGAACATGCTCCAAACCTTCCCATACGCAGCAGGTAAGAAGGATAATTGAAAAGAAATTGATGCATCGTTGAAAGATGCTTTATAGATACTCTATAGGTATCCATAAAGTATCCATAAAGTATCCCTAAAGTATCCTTTAAACCTTAATTTTACCACCCTTTTATCCTCAGTTTCGGATATGCTGCTCTCAACTTTTCCAGCAGATTTCCGGTCCTTTGCTTTATAAAAAAATTATTCACAATGCCGGTTAAAAGACGAAACGAAAAGAGGCTGTTTCATATTATCGAAACAACCTCTTCTCGTTTTAAAATCATCCCAAGCAGCTGATTCTAGTTGTAGCCGGGATTTTGTTTGAATACCGTTTTGTTGGTAACCGCATCGAGTTGGGTTTGAGGGATGGGTCTTAACAGATGATACGGTTGAACATATTTGGCGGCATCGGGATTCATGGCATTGATGCGGCTGATTAGCTTCCCAGTTCTTTTCAGGTCGAACCAGCGGATTTGTTCTCCGCAGAATTCTCTCGCCCGCTCATCTAATATGAAGTCAACATTTACCTGTGAGGGTGTGATTTGCATTTGGGCCGTATGTCCGGGTAAGGCGGCTCTTGTTCTGACTTGATTGATGAAATAAGCGGCTGAATCCGCATCGTTCAGATAGTATTTTGCTTCGGCCGCTATCAGGTACATTTCGGCAAGGCGTATCACGAATACATCGCGGGCACTTTGGGCTTCTGCAATACTGGATCTGGTGGGATCCTTGAACTTTGAAAGCGATACATAAAATTTATTCTGTATGGGCGCGCCATTGGCTGCATACACTTTTGCATAATCATAGGTGGTGTATTTTGTGCTTTGTTGTGCAACTGGAATGGTGGCTTTCGGACAATACACTACCGTATCGCCAATTTTAAAGCTCCCGGCTGCCTTATTGGCGTACCAGACTGTTTGAAATGAACCACTGTATCGTGAATCATTGGCATCATCGAACAGGTTTAAGAGGGCACGGGTAGGCATGTAACGGTTGAAGGGACGACCATTGGGAATATCCCTGATCAAACAGCTGGTATTGACCTGATCGTAGACCATGAGAAACAAAAGATGGGAATTGTTGGATCCACGGGAATGGCCATTAGGGTATGATGTCGTAGTAAGGTCATTGTTGGCCAAATTGGTTGAATAATCTATGGCCCAAACAATTTCTTTATTCTTTAGTTTGGTCATATCCCATAAGTCGGAAAACTTAGGCAGCAAGGAAAAGCCATAATTTTTGATCACGTCATTGGCCAAAGCACATGCCTCTGCATTCTTTCCACGATACAAATCCATGCGGGCTAAAAAGGCTTTTGCAACCGGAACCGTGATCCTTCCATAGTCTGTAGTGGTCACCGGCAAATTGGCTACGGCAAATTTTAAGTCGGCAAATATTTGGTTGTAAATCGTGTCGACGGGGGTCCGGTTTGCAGTGGTGGATACCCCGGATGTGGGTTGAGTGGTAAAATGAACTCCGCCCCAGGTTTCAGCAATATGCCAATAATAGAAGGCGCGCAGGAATCTTAACTCACCCTCACGGGTTGCTTTCTGAGTTGCAGTGTAATCCGAGACATTGGCAACGTTGGCAATCCCGATGTTACATAGGTTGATTGCGGCATAAAAATTATTCCACAACAGGTTTAAGGAAGCGGTGTTGCCTCCCTGCAGATTATTGTATTGGGTGAGCTGGGGATAAACATCTCCGGAACCACTTGTCCAGATATCGGTTCCCATTTCAGAAACACTGAATCCTTCTTCTTTTCCATACCAGAACCTGGTATAGGTGTAAGCTGCATTAACAATCGTTTCAAAACCGGCAGCCTTAGTGATTAAGGTGGCAGCCGTCAATCCACTTGGATTATTCTCTTCCAGTTTTTTGTTGCAGGATGCAACCAGGATCATCAAACCCAATAAGCCTAATACCCAGATATATATTATTTTTTTCATGGTAAAATCTTTTTAATATTTTGAATTAGAATTCAATATTTAATCCAGTGACGATGAGTTTGGTAAGTGGACTCTCGAAAGATCCGCTGCCTTCAGGATCATAATCTTTTACTTTCGAGAAAGTAAAGTAGTTTTTGGCACTGGCATATATGCGAATGGTTGTCAAATGCAGTTGTTGAGCCCAATGTACAGGAAGCGTATACCCCAGGGTGATATTCCGGATCTTTAAAAATGAACCGTCCTTGTATCCCAGGGTTGTTGCAAACGGAAGCGCAGCTCTTGAAATCTTTGAATCCGGACGCGGATATGCGTTTGTTGGATTTTCAGGCGTCCAGTAGTCTACCACGGC
>JAUZOX010000641.1 GCA_030706265.1 Bacteroidota bacterium
AAACAAGGTGACGATGCTGGGCAACATTCCACCGCGGGATGTGTTGGCAGCCGGGAGCGAAGAGGATGTGGAAAAAGCGCTGCAGACACTGATCGATGGAATGAAGGATAAGAGCAAAATCATTCTTTCGTGCGGAGGTGGCATGCCGCCCATGGTCAACACCGCCAATATCAAGCGGTTTATTTCAGTCGCCGATAAAGCTGTTGTTATATAATGTGTTTTCAATAAGATAAACCATAAATTCAAATAAGATGTATAAATTTTCAAATCTCAAATGTCTTGGTTTTTTAAGTATTATACTGATTATGATTGGATTGAACGTATCGGGGCAAGAAATAGTTGTCTCCAGATTTACAGTTGAATCCGGTAGTGCAAAACGATTGGACACTCCTGTCAGTGTTTCATTGACCGGTCTTGATTACAATACCGATAAAGGAGCACTCAGACTTTACGAACTCAAGGGAAAAACCCGTCAGGAAGTTCCCTGTCAGCTCGAAAATGGAAATTCACCGCGTTTATGGTGGGTAATGGAGGGCGAAACACCTGCAAATATTTCCAGAAAGTACATCCTGATCAAGGATTCGACATTTGTTGCCAAAAACAGAATCACTGCTAAAATCACACCAAAAGCATTGATTATGAGTATGGAGGGTAAAAATATCCTGCAGTATAATACGGCAGAGAATTATCCGCCGGATACGGTTAGTATCTTATACAAACGCAGTGGTTTTATACACCCGCTATGGTCTCCTTCGGGAAATATAATGACCCGGATCAATGCTCCGGATCACATGCACCATTATGGCATTTGGAATCCATGGACTAAAACGCTGTTTGAGGGCCATCAGACCGATTTCTGGAATCTGTATGAAGGACAAGGTACCGTTAAATTTGCCGGATTTAATTCGATCATCAGCGGACCCGTATATGGCGGATTTCGTGTTCGGCAGGAGCATGTCGATTTTCAATGTAAAGGTGGAGACAAGGTTGCACTCAATGAAGAATGGGATGTCAGGATTTGGAATGTCGTGAATTCTCCTTCCGGAAAAGTATGGCTCTGGGATTTGACGACCACCCTAAATTGTGCCTCAACCTCACCCATCTTGCTTGAAGCTTACCGATATGGTGGAGGTATCGGTTTCAGGGCTACCGATGAATGGAATGACAACAACAGTTGGACCATGACTTCCGAAGGTAAGGACCGGAAGACAGCCGATGGTTCCCGCGCACGATGGTGTGATGTCGGTGGCGAATTCAAGGAAAATGGTACTTCAGGAATCCTTTTCATGTCACATCCGTCTAATAGAGAATTCCCCGAGCCAATGCGCATATGGCCTCCTAAAATGAACGGACACGGTGATGTTTATTTTGAATTTTGTCCTATTCGTGATAAAGATTGGAAACTACAACCCGGTAATGATTATGTGCTAAGATACAGGATGCTTGTTTATGACGGGAAGATAGACAAACAAGATGCAGAGCGGGTTTGGAATGACTTTGCATATCCTCCTTTAGTCAGGATTGAAAAATAGGGATTCAATGACTCGAAAGTAATTTTTAATACTCTTTTAAAAAATATAACGTATGAAAAAGTATGTCGGAATTTTACTCTTGATTTTTTTATTCACTTTAAATGCCGGATTTGCAGCAAACAAGAAAATACTGGTCTATACTAAAAACGGGAAAGGCTATGTACACGATAATATAGCCGCAAGTGTTGCAGCGCTGAAAAAACTCGGGGCTGCTAACAACATGATCGTTGATGTATCAGACAATCCAGGCGTATTTACCGATGAGAATTTAAAACAATACGATTGTCTGGTCTTTTCCAATACCAACAACGAAACTTTTGATACCGATGCACAGCGGTTAGCCTTTGTACGATATATCCAGGCCGGTGGAGGTTTTGTCGGGATACATTCCGTTTGCGGATCTGAAAGAACATGGCCCTGGTTTTGGGCAATGTTAGGCGGTAAGTTCAAACGGCATGCACCCTATGGGCCCTTTAGTATTAAGGTGATTGATAACAAACATCTTTCAACATCCTCACTTCCAGCCATCTGGAAATGGGAAGACGAATGCTATTACGTAGATAACCTCAATCCTGATATTCATGTATTGTTAGCTGCCGATATGAGGACCGTTACAGACAAACAAAAAGCCGAATACCCATCCAACATCTTTGGAGATTATTTCCCCCTTGCATGGTGTCATGAATTTGAAGGTGGAAGAGTCTTTTATACTGCATTGGGACACAATATCAAGCACTATTCGGATGTGAATTTTCTCAAACACATCCTGGGAGGAATCAACTGGGCGATTGGAAAGAATCAAAAGCGCGATTACGCT
>JAUZOX010000642.1 GCA_030706265.1 Bacteroidota bacterium
AAAGAAAAATTCACATTTCCAACTTTTGCGACCGATCCCTATAATGCCTTTAGGCAAGACCGAGTTTAACAGGCTGAAGGCTTCTTCACTGTAACTTTCCAAAACTGTTAAAAGAAAATACCTTAATCCCTGTCCCCCAACTTTCAGATGAAGATAAAAAAACGAGGCGTTCATTCAAAAATTCAGGAGTATTTGTTCATCTGTTTTAAAAAGAGATTATCTTTATGCCACAAACAAATCAACTTCTAAAAAATTTGTTGCGTGATTGGGCGAAGGGATCTTTTTTAAAAGATTTACAGGACAATTCCACCCCATAGGAAACATGTTCCAAAACTTACCCTACACAGCAGGTTATCTGAATAATTGAAAAAAAATTGATACATAGTTGAAAGATGCTTTATGGATGCTTATAGAGTATCCATAAAGTATCCATTAAGTATCCATAAAGTATCCCTAAAGTATCCTTTAAATCTGAATTTTACTACTCTTTTATCATCTATTTCGGATACTGTTTTAACCTGCTTTTTTTCCTCCTTCATGATTGCATCGGGTGCTGCATCAATTGAGGCAGAAACGCATACTTACAACAGCGCAAAAATTATGCCGTTCGGAAATGAAATTACATGCTGCTACAAAGATACGCATAGTCACCTGTAGATCTTTATTATTAGTTATTACGTACAGGAACATTATTTAAGCATCGTCCATAAATTTGGTCACAGAAGCAACAATGCGCCCGTAGAATTCTTCCCCGCTGGTTCGGGGCTTCTTTGGGATGGATTGAAAATGGGTGTTTTTACTTTTTCGAGTAAAACATTTATGCCTCTGCCCTCAGCCTTTCGGACCAATAGTGTTCAACTGCACAGCCCAAACTGCCTGCAAGTCTATTCCCTACTTTTGAGAAAACCTTATCGTATCATCAGGTTATCCGTATTGAATCTGACCATGGGCCTGTTTTTGGAAGTCCTGTCCACGATTTCAAACCCCGCTCTTTCAAAAGACTTATACAAACCGATCCAGGCAAATGCATCCGGAAGATTTTCCTGGGTTGGAATGGTCGGATAGGCTTCGATGATTTTGATTCCATTTTCTTTTGCATAACGGATGACTCCTTTCAAGAGTGCCACGGAAATTCCATTGCGTCGAAAGTTTTTATCAATGAAGAAGCAGGGGATCGACCAAACCTGCTTATCATCAATTCGTTTGTGCACCCTCGACTTTTCCAGTTTGATAAAATCCTCCCGCGGTGCAAAAGCGCACCAGGCAATGGGTTGTCCCTGATAAAATCCAAGAATGCCGGCCGGTTTGTTATCCCAGACAATTTGTTTCATGGCTTTCTTGTTCCCGTCATCTGCTTTCCCCTCCACGAAATCCGATTTATTCAACCGGTAATACATGCACCAGCAGTTTCCACAGGCACCCTTTACGCCAAACAGTTGTTCAAATTGGCTCCAATTGGCTTTTGTTAAGGGTTCGAAGGTGAGCTGATTTAAAAAGTCACTGTTTTTCTCTTCTTTTGTCATCTCTTTATGTTGCGGGTCAACAGTATATCATCGATCAGGTAATTCAATTGTTTTATCAGCATGTGTATGGCAATGAAAGGCAATGGAATGGAATGTATTTTATCCGATTACCGTAGCCACAATCTGTCTGTTTCCTCCGTTGTTGCGAAACTCACAAAGATAAATCCCTTGCCAGGTGCCCAGATTAAGGCGTCCTCCGGTAATCGGAATGTCAATGCTCATTCCCGTTAAGACCGATTTTGCATGGGCCGGCATGTCGTCGTTCCCTTCCAAAGTGTGTGCATAATAAGGTTCCCGTTCCCGAACCAACCTGTTGAAGATAGCTTCCAGATCTGTCCTGACATCCGGGTCGGCATTTTCGTTAATCGACAATGCGGCAGAAGTATGTTTAATAAAAAGATTGAGCAATCCCACCGATGGGAGATGAGGTAAATTCATAAGGATTTCATCGGTTATTAAATGAAACCCACGCTTACGGTGCGTCAGACTAAATTCTACCTGTGTGACCATTATTTTTTAAAGTTTTCAATCTGTTAATAATTTGTAATCCATTGGACAGATGAAACGCACAAGAAGGCGTTTACCGAAGTTTGTATTTGTTATACATGCTCGTTACAACTGTTCAAATTGTTTTGATTCAATAATAGCAAGTCCTTATTTTACAATTGTCGATTCTCCGGTTTTTACATTCAGGGTAAAGGGCTGGGGTTCGGGCAACCACAACTTACCATCCCCGATTTTCAAAGGCATCCACAGATAACGTGAATCCCATTGTGTTCTCGGTTTCCAGATATCTCCCATGAAAATGACGGAAGTGCCTTTGGTT
>JAUZOX010000643.1 GCA_030706265.1 Bacteroidota bacterium
ACCCTCTGGAGCTGCCCTCCTGAAAGTTCTCCGATCGGTCGTTTCCTTAAATGCGCTATTCCGGTCTGTTCAAGCAGCTCGTCTGCCTTCTTTTTAATGACTTTGTTGAACCCGGTAATAAAATGATTTTTGCTCATGAGCCCCGATAGGACAACATCCAGGACTGTGATGGGAAATTTGTTGTCGATCCTGTTTATCTGTGGCAGGTATCCGATGAAATTATGGGTGTTTTCGCAATAAGTAATCTCTCCCTTGATCGGTTTCAACAGCCCAAGGATAATCTTTACGAGTGTTGTTTTCCCCCCCCCGTTAGGACCTATTACGCCGACAAAGTCGCGGTCGTAAACTTCCATATTGACATCAGCAAGTACGATTTTATTCTCGTAACCGGCCGATACGTTTTGTAATTCAAGTAATTTCTCCATGTTTTGACTACTCCTTCATTTCATTTTTAATCGTTTCGCCTAGCCTGTACATATTATCGAGCCAATCAGGAGCCATATGATCAAACTGAACCAACCGTGCACCAATTTCGTTTGCAATAGCAGCCGCGTTCTTAGTGTCGTATTGTTGTTGTATGAATACCACTTTTATGTGTTCTTTCTTTGCGACGTCGACCAGCTTGGAAAGATAAGCCGCAGTCGGTTCTTTCCCTGCAAATTCAATGGATATTTGTTGGAGTCCGTAATCACGGGCAAGATAAGTCATCGCGGGATGATAGATCATGAATTTACGACCTTTAAGGGGGGCCAGTTCGGTACGTAAAGTGGAATCGAGTTTGTCGATGTCTTTGATAAAAGCAGTATAGTTTTGGGTGTAAAATTTTGTACCCGACGGATCGAGTTGAATAAATGCCTCAAGGTAATGTTTTGCCTGAATCCTCGCTTCTTTGGGTGATAGCCAGATGTGTGGATCTATACCTGAATCATTGTGCTGATGTGATATTGCTTTATTACCCGGATCAAAGACCGATTCTTCTTCCTTCATGATATCGGTTCCGATACTGGTATTAACGATGGCGAGCCCGGGATTGTTGGCGGCAATGGTTTTCATCCAGACATCTTCAAAAACGATGTATCCAATCCGAAAGAAAATTTTGGCGTTTGCAAGTTCTTTCATCTGCATGGGTGTTGGATCGTAATCAGAATGACCCATTCCGGGTGGAATCATCACTTCGGTTTGATAGCGGTCGCCTGCAATGCGCCTGACAAAGTATTGCTGGGGTAAGATGCTGACAAAGACAATTGGCTTGTTGCTAGGTGTAGTTTTGTTTTTGCAGGATGAAAAAAGCGTGATAGAGATAATGAATATCAGGACAATTGCAATTTGTTTTCTCATAAATTAAGCAGATTATTTGATTTTGCCGGATATCAGATACCTGATGTATTGAGATTTCCCAACGAAACGGTCACTAACTTGGTTTGGGTAGGATCATCATCATTGTATAATTTCATAGAGACTTGTAGATGAAGATTGTAAATGTTCAATTCGGTCTCTTTTGACTGGATCTTTCCGATTTTTTGGATGTCTGAATTGATGATTCCCTCTTTGCGTGTTGCGTTCTTGCCGAAGATGGTATCTGTGTGAATTTTAGCCAGTTCTGAATTGAACTCATGGAAATAAGAGATATTGGCAATGTCTTCTATTGTGATGACCTGGAGGTTTTCCAAGCCATCCATATTCAGCGTAAACCATCGGTGGACATTTTCATCGATCAGACATCGGTTCAATGAATCGCGTTGCAGGATACGGGCACAATTGATGATAGCCCTGCCGTAAAAATTCTTCTCGAAAGAATATATCTTTTCATACGTAATGGCATATCGAACACTCATCCCGCCAATAATGCTTCTCAGCTTCGGATAAAAGTGATAGGCATTGTAGATCCGAAGTACAATTGCAAAATTTGATGCAAACAATAAGGCATGCAAAGGAGTGGAAAAAATAAGAAAACCGCCATCACCGGTGCTTATAAAATTTCGTTCAATCCGTGCCTGATCATATTCCTGAAATATGAACTTATGATTTTCGAGGCACAAACGGATTGTGGCAGCGAAAATGGTCTTGAAAACAAAAGGAATTAAGGTCTGTTCAAACTCCCCGTATGTACTATATTGATAAATATCAATACCCAGTACAGACCTCAGATTGATATTTTTATAGTCGACATAGGCATCCAAAAGTTGATGCAGATCACGTTCCTGTGGGATATTATTTGTCTTTTCAAAAATAATCCTTTGGTCATGATCTGAAAGAATGTTTTGAATTTCGTCGTGGCTGAGCGATTTTATCGGTTGGTACATTGAATGGTGGTTTTTCTTTTGGTAAACTATA
>JAUZOX010000644.1 GCA_030706265.1 Bacteroidota bacterium
ACATATCCTTTTTTTACACTCGAGATATGGTTTGCATTTATTTCCCGTCCCTTGGCCGTATAGCCGCTATCCCCCAGCAAGGCAAGACTCAAGGCGCTCCCCACAGATTCAATCAACGCCATGGTCGCCCCCCCGTGCAGTATCTGGTAAGGTTGCCATGTTGTCTTATTCACCGGCATCCTGGCACACAAATAATCTTCCCCGATCTCAGTGTAGACAATATCCAGATGCTCCATCAAGGTACCGGGACAGAGTGAATTCAATTCCTCAAGCGTCATCATATAATCACAAAGGCGAAAAGGCCTTATTGGTTTTCAAATTTCAAGCGTTTGCCACACTTCTCATAATACCGCATTCCCTCTTCATTGGCTATTCCGCGGATAAAATGATCAAACATGGCATCGAAGATGATATTAAACGAATATCTTTCAGAAGGGAAGAAATCCGGATTGTGGATATCAATTAACCGGCTGATGTATAACCGGGCCAGTAATTCGACACTCAGGTCGTCACGGTACACACCCTGACCGATACCCTTCATAATATTGATTTTGATCTTCTCAAAGATAAATTCAATTCGCGTGTCGAGGTGATATTGATAGAGCTTAGGATAGGTCGACTTCAGGCTAAAAGTCAATGCCGGAGAGACCTCCACAAAACGTTTGCTTACTTCCCGGCTCACGGTCAACAAAATATCGATCGCATTGACACCCTCAAAATTATAGGTATCAAAAATATCCTGAAAGCTTTCACGTTCAAAAGCCAGAACTTTTTCAACCAAATCCTGATCAAAAGCAAAATACTGTTTTAATTCATCGATCGGTATATTTAACTTCGAGGAAACCTCTCCGATTGAATAACTCGTCAATTCTTGTTTAAAGGCTGATTCTCTAATTCCTTCCAGTATTTTGTGAAATTGTTCTTCCATTAATTCGATTTTAGGGGATAATAATCCCATTCCGGCAAAGTTAACAAAATTAAAGAAAACCAATAAACGATCATCTAAAAAGAAACATAAATTCATTCTATACATTTTTATGTTTCTTTTATGATAAAGATAACGAATCAAAAAGGTCGAAAAAGCAGCATTGCTAATAACCTATCATTCATTTTATAATGAATCGACGGATTCAGATCGTCCAATTTTCTCATTTACGGATGTATTTAACCGCGCCTGTTTTTCGAAAATGTTAAGAGTTTATAATTGCTTTAAATTAAGGTAACATTTGCTGTTTAAAAAAGCCGGAAGCCATGTCTGGTTTTAAAACTTGAGCTTTATACCGAATTTTGTTGCCAGTGCCAATTTCTTGGTTTTGACATATACGACTCCATTGCGGTCAGCAGGATCATAAAACCAACCTTCGGTTGCCGACGCAAATTCAGCCTTGTCTTTAAATCGCTTTAATTTCTTCTTTTCAAAATCGGCAATGACGGAAGAGGGTTTCTTGTTGGTATGAACGGTAAACAGGTAAACCCTTTCCTGTAGTTTTCCCTTGTATTCACCATTGCTGGGGTTCACGGTAATAGTAACGGGTTGGGTACCGTCTGCCTCACCCTCGCACTCAAAGAGCTGTTTTGCAAAAGCGCCCTGGCGATGTTCCCGGGTTAACCCATCGTCTTCGTATAAGGTGAAGTTGCTTTGGCCCGAAGGATAGATATCCAGCGTCAGCGTGTCAGCCGGTCTTTCGGCATCATACATCATTTGGGGATAAAGTGGGATGATGGCGCCGCCCCTCACAAAGAGGGGTAGCTTATCGAGCGGGGCGGGATAATTATTCAACGTCTGAACTCCCTTGATGGCTTCGCCGCTCCAGTAGTCAAACCATTTGCCTTCGGGCAGATAAATGCCGTCACGTTTACCTTCGGATTTATAGACCGGGGCTACCAGCAGGAATTTCCCCAGCATATACTGATATCTGGTTTTCTCCTCGCCCCAGGTCAGGGTGTCGTGTGGAAACTCGAGTAACATGCCACGTACTGCAGGGACACCTGTTTCGTATGCCTCGTTGCACAAAGTATACATATAAGGAGTCATTCGTTGTTTCAGTTTCAGATATTTCCGGTTGATGCTGGTATAGGGCTCTCCAAATAACCAGGGCTGCTTATCGACAATATGGTTCTTGTTGTTTGTTGCCCATCCACTCATGCACATGAATACAGGCGTGAAACATTTCCATTGCAAATCCCGCGTATAGGTCGAATCGCTTCCTCCAAAGATGCCATCGACATCTCCTGTGGCAAAATTCTGAGCCGAAAGGCCGGAGCCAATCAGAGTAGGAATATGCCACCGGATATAATTCCAACTTCCGCTCTGATCCCCCGTCCAGAGCAC
>JAUZOX010000645.1 GCA_030706265.1 Bacteroidota bacterium
AGCTTGTCCCGTCAGATCATGCACCTCCACAAGGGCACAATCAGTGTCAAATCAAATCCCGGTCATGGGGCATCATTCACCCTCATCTTTTAAAACAACACCCGCTTTCTTCCGATAAAATCCCTTCCCCATGACTTCTTAAAATTAAATCGCTTTTATATATCGGGATTTTTAAACATGACTGCCTTTTGCTTTTTTCTTTAATAATTGTTAAATATTCATAATTAGCATTGATGTATACGAGTGTATTTTAACTCTTTATAATTTACGAATAAAATATATTTATTTATTTTAAATTTTTCTATTAAAAATTGATTAATTTTGGAGTAGCACTTGATTATTTAAAATCATATAAGTAAAAATTAAGGATATCTACTTATTTTAAAATAAGGGAAAACTTATTAATTTAACTACTTAAGGTTTTTTAGATGCAGGTGAAAAAAGTATTAGTATACACCTTAATACCAGTTGAATATGGACAAGGAAGCCAAAACTAATGTGGACATTCATCCCATTCTGAAACAAAGGTGGAGTCCTCTCGCTTTTGCAGACAAACCTGTAGAAAAAGAGAAAATCCAACGTATGTTTGAGGCTGCCCGCTGGGCACCTTCAAATAATAATTTGCAGCCATGGCGCTTTGTAATCGGATTCAAAGGTGATGAAACGTACAATAAGATTTTATCAACACTGATTGATGTTAATGTGGAATGGGCCAAGACAGCTCCTGCACTTATCTGCATCGTTGGTAAGAAAGTGAATCACAAGGGGGATCCCAATAAGGTTTATCCTTTCGATCTTGGTCATGCTGCTGCCCAGATGGCTTTTCAGGCCACTGCCGACGGCTTTAACGTTCGTCAATGTGTAGGTTTTGTCCCTCGTAAAGCTTTTGATGCATTGGGACTTCCCGATTTATATGCTGCAGTCAGCATTATGGCAATCGGTTATCCCGGAGATCCTGAAACGCTATCGAATCCACTGAAGAAAATAGCAAAGGCAGAACGCGTACGGAATAATATTGAAGATGTGGTGTACACCGGTAAATTTGGTCAAAAAGCCAATATCTTTTAATGACCTTAAATTTGAGTCATTCCGTCGGAAAACAATTCATCAAACGCTGATGTTATATGATTAAACTATAAAAAGAGGCTGGTCAAATAGATCAGCCTCTTTTTGTTTATTTTAGCAACATAAAAATCAACGTCAAAACAATCAACCCAATCCCGTTAAATCACTTACAAATGAAGAAATTATCCATATTGCTATTGATCGTATTTTGCACGACCCTTGGCGCAATGGCTGCCAGTCCTGACGAGGGAATGTGGTTACCCATGTTCATAAAGCGCCTGAATTATGTCGATATGCAGAAAGAGGGCCTTCACCTGAGTACCGAAGAGTTATACAGCATTAATCATTCATGCATCAAGGATGCGGTCGTAAGCCTTGGCGGTGGCTTTTGTACGGCCGAAGTTGTCTCCTCCGACGGTCTTTTGCTGACAAATCACCACTGTGGCTTTGAATCGATTCAAAAACACAGCACCGTCCAAAACGATTACCTGACCAATGGCTTCTGGGCCATGAACCGGAATGAAGAACTTCCCAACGAAGGACTCTATGCTTCGTTCCTGATCAGGATGGAAGATGTGACTAAAAAAGTACTGGCCAATGTCAAACTCGGCATGTCAGAATCTGATCGCATTGCTGAGATCAGGAGTGTGACCGAAAAACTGAAAAACGAAGCTTCGGAAAAGGGCAAATACACCGTCGATATAAAGAGCTTCTACAGTGGAAACGAATACTACATGTTTGTCTACCAGGTTTATAACGATATTCGTTTGGTCGGAGCCCCCCCTTCATCCATTGGTAAGTTTGGCGGAGATACCGATAACTGGATGTGGCCCCGTCATACCGGAGACTTTAGCATATTCCGCATCTATGCAAAACCCGATGGCACTCCTGCAAAATATTCAAAGGACAACGTGCCGTTGAAAGTTAAATATCACCTGCCCATTTCGCTCAAGGGCGTTCAGAAAGACGATTTCACTATGGTTTGGGGATATCCCGGCAGTACCAACCGTTACATGACCAGTTATGGCATCGACGAAACCCTGAATGAAATCAATCCTGCCATCATCAAGCTTTTAGGCAATTCGCTCGATATCATGAAACAAGTGATGGATACAGATCCCAAGGCCAAGTTGGACTATGCTTCCAATTATGCAAATATCGCCAACTTCTGGAAAAACAAGATAGGGGAATCACGCGGATTGAAACTGCTGAATGTTTCCGATAAAAAGAAAAGTCTTGAAGCCCTGTTTCAAAGCTGGGTGACAT
>JAUZOX010000646.1 GCA_030706265.1 Bacteroidota bacterium
CATTTTTCATTATCTATTTCACAGGCCTTATTATTCACTTAATCAAACCAGGGCTTAACTTTCAAATAACCGGCTTTGCTTTTGACACCTATTTAAGGCTCTTCTTCCAGACTTTTCTTGCCAGTATATTTATTATTACCCTGCAATACTGGATATGTTTAAGGATAAAAGGATTTTTACCGCCAATCATTGCAGGCATCTTCTTTACCATCATCCCCATCGCCTATATGATGATCCTGGGTATTTCCGGATTAATTCAAAAAGGCAAAGATGTATTTCGAATATTCGAATACGATCCATACTCGTACTCCTTTTCCACCCTCTTTCACTTTGGTTTTGCAAAATCAGCCCCGTCACCTTTGATTCCGCATATGCTACAGGTTCATCTGGCTCTGGCACTTCTTATACTGGTTCTTTCTGCCATTGACAATCAGCGTCGAAGGGTCTATGCCTGATAAATTTGTGTTTGCATCATAAAATGTAAATTTTCTTATCTAAAAAAACTTTGGTCTTTGGTCAAAGTTTTTTTTATTTTAATTTTACATTCACATAATCACTTCATAAAAATGCTACTATGACAGACAGAAGAACTTTTGTCAAAACTGCAGGTCTTGCGATGGCAGGGTTGGCAATCGGTGTAAAGGGTTATCCTTCACGGTTGAATCCGGCAGTTGATTTTACTTCAATGCGCCCTGCTTTGAAAGACAGAAAATTTGTAAGTAAGGCTGTTGAAGACACCATATTATCGGTAAAAAAGGGGATTGCAGATCCTGAACTGGGCTGGTTGTTTGAAAACTGTTTTCCCAACACCCTTGACACTACGGTCAATTTCAGAATGATAGATGGGAAACCGGATACCTTTGTAATCACAGGCGATATCAATGCGATGTGGTTGCGTGACTCTACCGCCCAGGTTTGGCCTTACCTGCCACTCACAAAAGAAGATGCAGCGTTGCGACAACTCATTGCCGGTGTAGTCAACCGCCAAATGAAATGCATCAGGATCGATCCCTATGCCAATGCCTTTAACGATGGTCCCGGTCATTCAGAATGGTTGACAGACCAAACAGATATGAAACCCGAGCTGCACGAACGCAAATACGAAATCGACTCGCTTTGCTATCCTGTAAGGCTTTCCTATGGATATTGGAAAACGACGGGGGATGCTTCAATTTTTGATGCAAACTGGATTGAAGCCATGAAACTGGTATATCAGACATTCATACAACAACAGCGCAAAGAAGACAAAGGCCCTTACAAATTTGGACGCAAGACTTCCTGGGCACTCGATACCTTGCCGGGAGGAGGATATGGAAATCCCATCAAACCTGTCGGACTTATTTGTTCAATGTTCCGTCCAAGCGACGATGCCACCACTTTTCCGTTCCTGATACCTTCAAACTACTTTGCGGTTGTATCTTTGAACCATATGGCTGAAATCTTTACAGTAATCATAAAAGACAATGAGTTTGCCAATAAATGCAGGAAGCTGGCAACAGAAGTCGAAAATGCCATTAAGAAATATGCCATCACCAACCATCTTACATTCGGACCTATGCTGGCATACGAAGTCGATGGATTTGGCAATCAGTTGTTCATGGATGATGCCAATGTACCCAGCCTGCTCTCTCTGCCTTACCTTGGAGTCTTAAAACCCAATGATCCTTTGTATCTCAATACCCGCAGATTTGTTCTCAGCGACAACAATCCCTATTTCTTCAGGGGAAAGGTCGCTCAAGGTGTAGGAGGACCTCATTCGGGAATAAATATGATCTGGCCGCTTTCTTTTACGATGAAGGCACTCACCAGCATCAGTGACAAAGAAATAACAGAATGTCTCCATATCCTCAAGGCTACACATGCCGGAACCGGGTTCATGCATGAATCATTCTTTAAAGACGATGCCAGCAAATACACCCGCAAATGGTTTGCCTGGGCTAACACTCTGTTTGGCGAAATGATCCTGAAGGTTTATCATGAACGTCCCCATTTATTAAAGCAATCTGTTATCTAAGAAAAGCGATTTGTTGGTTTTGTAAATTTAATTATTTAATTAAACGGCTTAATGGATTAACAATTACACTTTTAGTAAAATGATTCTTGTCGAAGCATGTGTAAACTCTGTGGCTTCAGCCATTGAAGCAGTAAAAGGGGGCGCTCACCGTGTTGAATTGTGTGACAACCTTTTTGAGGGTGGAACAACGCCCAGTGCCGCTACGATATTGATGACCGCGCAAAAAACCGATGTTGACCTTCATGTCCTTATCCGTCCAAGGGGTGGCGACTTCCTCTATTCGGAGCTCGAGATGGAAGTAATGAAACGCGA
>JAUZOX010000647.1 GCA_030706265.1 Bacteroidota bacterium
AACATCACAATATTTACGCCAACCAGCACCAGGTTCTTGATCTTTTTCTTCTCCTCATGCGGTCGGTTTTCAATGTTCATGAAATCATAACTGAAAGCCGTCGTCAACGCTGCAATGCACGAGTCGATACTGGCAAATGTGGAGGCTACCACCCCGATTAAAAAAGCAATCACGCCGATCTTTCCAAAGTAATTCAATGTCAGCAACGGATATAGGCCATCCGTATTCACAAATTGTCCATCCTGCCTTTCGAGATGGATACCCTTACGTTCTGCATACAGATAAATCAATATGCCCAGTCCCAAAAACATCGATTGGGCAAATGCAATGAAAAAACTAAATGTCAGTACATTTTTCTTTGCCCCTTTTAGATTTCTGACGGTCAGGGTTTTTTGCATCATGCTCTGGTCGAGCCCAACCAGGGCCACAGTAATCAGCAACCCGGATATGAACTGTTTGAAGAAATTGGATCCTGAATGGAAGTTCCAGTCGAATACCCTGGAATAGGGATGATGCGATATGGCTCCCGCCATCTCGGAAAAGGAAAGTCCCAGCGAGTTCTTGATGGTAACGATGGAAATCACAATCACGGTGATCAGGAACAGGGACTGCAGGGCATCGGTCCAGACAATTGTTTTAATGCCTGATTTATTGGTATATAGCCAAATAAGGATTAAAACGATGATGATGGTCAAAAAGTAAGGAATATGAAAAGCATCAAAAAAAGCGTATTGTAATATTTTAATGGACAGCAGCAGCCTGAGTGCGGCACCAAAAGACTGCGACACCAGGAAAAACAAAGACCCGGTTTTATAGGTGACATTTCCAAAACGGACATTCAGATAGGTATAGATCGAAACCAGTTTCAGCCTGTAATAGATCGGCGCCAATACAAATGCAATGAAAAGGTAGCCTACGATCGTCCCAAGGATAAACTGAAAGTAATAGAGGTTGTTATTGCCGACATTGCCGGGAATGGAAACAAGGGAGACCGCCGATATCCCGGAACCGATCATTCCGAATGCAACCAGGAACCAGGGCGATGCCTTATCTCCGTCAAAAAAAGTAGTGTCCTTGATATGCCGTGAAGCAAAATGCGAAATGAGCATCAGGAGGGAAAAATAAGCCACAATAATGATCAGTAACAGCAGCGCACTCATTATAAGTCGGGAATAGTTTCGGTAAACTTACAAAGATTTTGAAACCCTGCACGACATTGGGCGAATCATTTTTAAGGCCTATTGCAATAGATGATCGAGATTTTTTAATATTAAATTAATTATTCGAAAACCCAAAAAGGCTATTTTGTGATTATATTTGGTATAACATAAACGGAATCAAAACAATGCCTCACGAGCTGGTGATTTTCATACTAAAATACGGGTATCTGGCCATTTTTATTCTCGTCTTTACCCAGGAAGTGGGATTGCCAAATCCGATTCCCAATGAATTTGTGCTCATATTTTCGGGGTATCTGATATTCCTGGGACTGCTGAAATTGCCCTTGATGATTCTGGCTGCAGTCCTTGCAGATTTCGCGGGTGCTTCCATTTTACATACCGTGTTTTATTTTTCGGGTGGTTATATTCTCAAACACAAACCACGCTGGCTCCCCATTTCCGTTAAGGCCATTGATAACCGTAAAATGCGGGTTTCACGAAATGGATTATTGAGTATTTACATTGGGCGCCTGACCCCTTTTATCCGGGGCTATACATCTGTCATAGCCGGTTTGCTCCAAATCAGGTCCATCGTGTTTTTACCGGTAGCCATGATCACGGCGTCGATCTGGGCTACGGTTTATGTGTCGGCAGGCATCCTGCTGGGTCCTTTCTGGAATCGTATCAATCTTAATATCTATAATATGAAGTATATCATGATGATCATCTTTACAACGGTTCTTTTGGCGTTTATTACTTGTGTCATGGTCAGGAGGTACCGGGCCGTCAAAATAAATAAACCCTGAAGAATTCAAATATAGCTTTTGCACGTTCTATCTCAATTCAGTTTTTATCAAATAAGAATTTGAAGCAATAAAACGAGCATGTTAGGAAACACAAACACCGATAAAAACAATATATGCGAGCTCCATACGACCTATTTAATCAAATTATTAACGTATGAACCGAGCATGAATGAAGATTATCAACACCGATGAAAATCATCCATGCGAGCTCCATACGACCTATTTAATAAAAATTATATTCGTATGAACCGAGCAAGAATCAAGATTATCAACACAGATGAAAACCATACATGACAGCTCCACACGACATATATATTAAAACTTATATTCGTATGAACCGAGCAAGAATCAAGATTAT
>JAUZOX010000648.1 GCA_030706265.1 Bacteroidota bacterium
GTCAAAGCATACCACGAAGGAGATAAGGTCAACCTCGATTTTATCAATGGGGTTGTCCAAATAGCAGGCAATGATTTTCCCTTTGCCCCCTTGCCCGATAAATTGATGGAAATATTTAAGGCAAAAGGATTGGTCAATTTCGTAAGGAACCACATCAATTAAAAAATCAATAAACTAAATTGATTCTACGCCTCATATTCTGTTTATAATCTTTTTATTTACCCATCAACTATCGTCCAAGCCTTTTGGGATCTTTTTTATAATCCGAAATTTTTATTTTTATTATCTTCGCTTTTTAAACATGATAGTTCGATTATAAAATAATTCGAAATGGAATTCCTGAAACGATTTGATGCAAGCATGCTGGGCTATGGCTTCATTGACAAGGCCTATCTCCCAAAAGGAAAGGATGAATATTACCTGAGGCTCAAACAAAATCCACGAAATGACTTCAGAAATCTCACCGGGCAGGAAGTAGACCAGCTGGTCAGGAACGGCAATTCATCTGATTGTTGGGACAAGGTTCTGGTCTCAGATCCTTTTGACGCATCCCTGGTCCGGGGTTGCAGTTTCTTCGGACTAACCCGCATCGGGAAACTGGAAGCTCAGTGCCTGGAATACCATGACCTGAGACTGACCGTCGGCTTATACAATTCCATGATCATCTCCTCTGATTTGGGCGACAACATTGCGATGCACAATGTGGGCTATCTTTCACATTACATTATCGGAAACGAATCGATGCTCTTCAATATCGAAGAGATGGAGACATCATACAGGGCAAAGTTTGGAAACGGAATGCTCAAGGATGGGGAGGAGCCGGAAAGCCGTGTATGGCTTGAGATCTGCAATGAAAACGGAGGTCGCAAAGTATTACCTTTCAATGGAATGCTGACAAGTGACGCATGGCTTTGGGCAAAATACCGTGACGATAAAAAACTGATGACCCGATTGATGGAAGTTACCGAAACCCAGTTTACCCGTGAACGCGGATATTATGGAACGATCGGCCGACAATGTGTAATTAAAAACACAAAAAGCATCAAGGACGTCAGTGCGGGTGAGGCAACTTACATCAAGGGGGCCAGTAAATTAAAAAACCTGACCATCAATTCTTCGTTTGAAAGCCATACCCAAATTGGTGAAGGGGTCGAGCTTGTTAACGGAATCATAGGATATGGCTGTAAAATATTTTATGGCGTCAAGGCCGTTCGTTTCCTATTGGGCAACAACTCCTCTTTAAAATATGGCGCCAGATTGATCAACTCGATACTGGGAGAGAATTCGACCATTTCGTGTTGCGAAGTATTACACAGCTTGATTTATCCCAGTCATGAGCAACATCACAACAACAGTTTCCTCATTGCCGGGACCATCCTGGGGCAAAGCAATATTGCTGCAGGTGCAACGCTGGGTTCCAATCACAATTCAAGGGCAAATGACGGGGAGATGCTTGCCGGAAGAGGTTTTTGGGCTGGACTATCCACTTCTATCAAGCACAACAGCAAATTTGCCACCTTCATCCTGCTAACCAAGGCAAATTACAAGAATTCACTCAATATTCCATTTCCATTTTCCCTGGTATCCAATAACGAACAGCTCGACAGGCTTGAAATCATTCCGGCTTACTGGTGGCTGTACAATATGTACGCCCTCGAACGAAATACCTGGAAATTCAAGCATCGCGATGCCCGTAAGGTTATCGGGCAGCCTTTCGAATACGGGTACCTTGCCCCCGATTCCATTGGAGAGATACTGGAAGGAATCAGGTTGCTGGAATATTGGACCGGCCGGAAGATAAATGGTGGGCTGGGCACCGAAGCGGAAATCATCAGGATCGGGCATGATTACCTGAGCAAGAACAATTTGCCAGAGCTTATTCTAAAACAATCGGGGATTGAAGACTCAAAAAGAGAGGTGATCATTCATAAGCCTCACGCTGCATGGCAAGCATATCGCGACATGATCGTATATTTTGCGTTCCAGGCCTTTACCGAATATCAATCAAGCGATGATCGGATCACGGATTTATATTCTAAACTGAATGACCAATGCATTAACGATCAATGGATCAATATGGGTGGTCAACTCATTCCGGGAAAGGATATGGAAAAGTTGAAATCCGACATCAAAGACGGCAACCTGAACAGCTGGAATGCAATCCACCAGGAATATCAAAAAATGAATGAGACCTACCTGTTTAAAAAGGCGTGCTTTGCTTCATATGCACTCGAAATGATTTTCAAAAAGAGGGTTGATGCAGGTCTCATTGCAAAGCTGGCCCCTCAGGCCGTGAAAACAGCGGAATATGTCAAAGATCAAAC
>JAUZOX010000649.1 GCA_030706265.1 Bacteroidota bacterium
AAAACACTTGCCGCTCAGTTATACGGAGAGTTCAAGCAATTCTTTCCGGAAAACAGGGTGGAATATTTCGTTTCATATTATGATTATTATCAGCCCGAGGCCTTCATTCCATCAACAAATACCTATATCGAGAAGGACTTATCGATTAATGAGGAAATTGAAAAATTACGATTGAGTACCAGTTCTGCATTGTTATCGGGCAGACAAGATGTAATCGTCGTATCATCCGTATCCTGTCTCTACGGCATTGGTAATCCTGAAGACTTTAACAGTAATGTTATCAATCTGACTGCCGGACAGATCATCTCGCGAAATGTACTGCTTTATAGTCTGGTAGACGGCATGTATGCCCGCACCGAACTGGAGTTGAACAGAGGACAATTCAGGGTCCGTGGAGATACCGTCGAAGTTTTTCCTGCCTATGCCGATATTGCTTATCGGATATGCTTTTGGGGCGATGAGATCGAAAGCATGGAATCCTTTAATCCTTCCGATAGCTATCGGATTGAAGCACTCGATTCGCTCGCCATATATCCTGCCAATATTTTTGTGACCTCCAAAGATAAAATGAAACTTTCATTGATGGCGATACAGGACGATATGGTTAAACAAGTTGCTTATTTTAAGGAAATTGGAAAATATGAAGAAGCCAAACGACTTGAAGACAGGGTTAGCTATGACTTGGAAATGATGCGTGAACTGGGATACTGTTCGGGCATTGAAAATTATTCGCGCTATTTTGATGGGCGTAACCCCGGATCCCGTCCCTTCTGTCTGATCGATTATTTCCCCAAAGACTTTTTAATGGTTATTGACGAAAGCCATGTCACCATTCCACAAATAAGGGCCATGTTTGGCGGGGACCGTTCGAGGAAGCAGACACTCGTCGAATACGGTTTCAGGTTACCCTCCGCGATGGATAACCGACCGTTGAAATTTCCCGAATTCGAAATGCTGACCCCACAAACGATATACGCAAGTGCTACTCCTGCCGATTATGAACTGCAACAATGTGAGGGTGTCATCGTAGAACAGCTCATCCGCCCCACCGGATTGCTGGATCCTGAAATTGAAGTACGGCCCAGTGAAAACCAGATTGACGATCTGCTGGATGAAATAGACAAAACGATAAAGAAAAAAGAGCGGGTACTGGTAACCACGCTTACCAAAAGAATGGCGGAGGAACTCAGCAGCTATTTTACCCGTGTCGGGGTAAATTGCAGGTATATACATAGCGATGTCGATACGTTGCAACGCGTAGAACTGTTGAGGGACCTGCGCTTAGGCGTATTTGATGTCCTGGTTGGCGTTAATCTGTTGCGTGAAGGCCTTGATTTGCCTGAAGTTTCACTGGTGGCAATTCTCGATGCCGATAAAGAGGGGTTTCTTCGTTCGCAACGGTCGCTCACCCAGACGGCCGGAAGAGCTGCCCGAAATGTAAACAGCCGCGTACTCATGTATGCCGACAAGATGACCGACAGCATGCAGCGGACTATCGATGAGACCAATAGAAAACGGACAAGGCAAATGGCTTACAATGAAGAACATGGAATAGTTCCAACGCAAATTGTCAAGAGTACGGAAAGTATTATGGGACAGACTGCGGTTGCCGATGCCAGAGCTAAAGCTCCCGGTGCTTATATTGAAAAGGAAGAAATTAACGTTGCGGCAGATCCGGTAGTCCGATATATGTCAAAAGGTGAATTGCAAAAGCTGGTCAACCAATCCCGGAGGTCAATGGAAAAAGCCGTTAAAGAACTTGATTTTGAACAAGCCGCCCGTTTCAGGGACGAAATGTTTGCATATCAGAAACACATGAATGAAGCAAAGGATTAAAGTTCATGGCATATTTGAATCCTTGCTCAAATCACGCGTGTCCGGTTAAGGAATCTTTTTAATCCATGCAACCCCTATAAATAAAGGGATATAGGCCTGTTATCCGGTTTTTCGATTTGAAGATTATTTTGATCATAGCGGCATTAAACTGCAAAGCCATGATTCTAATCCATTGAATTTGTCTTAATTATTGCCTGTTTGAGTGAGAGGTAAAGCCTATTTAAGCCGATCCAGGAACAGGCGCATACCATTAGCCGCCATTTTGATTGCTTTCATTAAAATAACAGGCTGTTCCAGCAAGGACAAGTGCCGGTTTCCAATAAGAGATGAAAAGCACCCCTTTACGCAAAATACCCCGCAATCTTCATCGTCCCGCATCCCTGCGAGCTGCCGTCCCGCGCCTCACCGGGAGCCATCCAGAGCTCCACCCCCACCGCTGCCACCACCGTCACTCCGGGTTGCTTTAAGGCCGGTTCTTTAAACGAAG
>JAUZOX010000065.1 GCA_030706265.1 Bacteroidota bacterium
AGATGATCTGACAGGTCTTCGTTAATAACGTTGTACCTAAATGCAGTGAACGCCTTGAAACTATGAAGTATAAAATCAATTCTAATGGGAAAAAACAAATTGGGATAGGTACCGCTTAGACCACTCCCGCATTCACAAAACGAATCTTTTAGTTCTGAAGTCATGCGATTATAAACATAGGAAGCAGGAGTGTCGTTAAAGTCGCCGCATAATATCACCGGATAAGGTGATGATGCAACATAGCGCCGGACTGTTTCTACCTGTTCGGCTCGTCGTGAGAAGGCATTGCCTATTTTTAAGAATAACCGCTGTCCGTTTTCAATGAAATTTTCTTTCCCCGAATATTGATTCCCGATGTCATTTATAAACAGGTAGTCTTCCTGTCCAAAATGTATCGACTCAAAATGAATGTTAAACACGCGTATGGTATCTCCATTTTTAGCGATATCGGCATACTGAAAGTAACTGTTAAGGCTGTTTGTAAATGGCACACGCTGTTTGTTGAACATCGGAAAACGGCTATAGATGGCCATGCCCCATTCTTTTAGTCCCTCCAGGGATTTAAAATTTGCCACAAAATTGTATTTGAGATCCTGATTCTGATTCAGGGTATCCCTGACATTAAAACCTTTAGAGGGGTTCGAATAATATTCCTGGAAGCAAAGCAGATCCGGTTTTTGTTCCTTTATCATTCGAAAGATCCGGCTGCGGGTTTTATATTTTTTATCTGATTTCCATTGATATAAATCAAATAGCCGCACATTGAAACTCATTATTTTGACCGTATCGGGACTTTGGATATCTAATTCAGAATTCCGGAAACGGAAATGGGTGCCAATATTCCCCCAACTCACCAGGACAGCCAAAAAGGATCCTATGACCCATTTTCTTAACAGAAAAATCCAAAAGAAAATAAACAGAATATTGATTAACAGCAAAGGAATATAAGCAAGCCCCAGCAAAGCAAGAAACCAAAGCTTAGCGGGACTTACGGTACTTGCCATAACGGATAATATTAAGGCAACTGCGGCAATAAAATTAATTACCAACAGTAATTTCTCAGGTACCCTGGTCCGAATGCTATAGATGTTATTCTTGATTTTCTGTTTCACAATCAATGTTTTGGATTCTGGTTGCTCGACCTGAACAACAGATCTTTTTCTTCCCTGGTCAGGCTTGAATAACCAGATTTTGATATCTTCTCAAGGATTTTATCGATCTGATCCTGCTGATTTTTTCTGTTTTTATTGTATTCTTCGTCACTTAATGGGTGGTTACTGTGCGATACTTTTAATTTTGGCCTGCGCCTCAGTCCGAAAAGATGATGAAAACGCTGAGCCATTGATCCCACTACCCCCGATTTATTTTGTTGCTTTAAATAAAACAGGGTGTATAACAATCCCCAGACCATTCCTCCGATATGGGCGATATGTCCTCCCGGATTATCGGATTTGATGAGCAAAAAGTCTAAAATAACGGTGAAAATGGCAATGTGCTTGAGTTTGACTTTTCCAATGAATAAAAGGTACAACGTATAATTGGGAATGAGGGAGGCAATAGCTGCCATTATGGCCATGATTGATGCAGATGCCCCTAATGCATATGCATGGGTTATGCTGATTTCAAATACCGGAAAAATATTATAGGCAACTACAAAAGATATTCCCCCTGCGAGGCCTCCCAACAAATAAACCCATAATAACTGTCGGCCATTTAGGTAATCGAGAAAGATTTTTCCGAACCAGAATAACCACAGCATGTTGAATAAAATATGAAAAAAATCAACATGCAAAAACATGTAAGTCAATATGGACCACGGCTGTAATAACAGTTGATTGATAGATGCGGGTATCGACAGATATCCGACAAGTTGTTTGAATAATGCGGACTCGTTACCTCCCGTTTTGGAAGATAGCCAAAACAATACACTCACCATTGTAATACCCAACCAGACAAGCGTATTTATGGCTATTAAAAATGCCAGAACGGGATACTGTCTTCTAAAGCCTTTCCATCTATCGGTAAAAGTCAATTGGGAATATGGGTTATGTCCAAAAGTCATTTTTTCTGCGGTTTTGATGTTTCCAAATCATAATCAGGATGAAGCCAAAAATCATGCCACCCAGATGTGCAAAGTGAGCAACGCCTTCACTCTTATTGAAAACTCCCGAATAAAGCTCTATTGCACCGTATAAGATTACAAACCATTTTGCCTTTATAGGGATAAAGAAATAGAGGTAGATAAGCGTATTGGGAAATAGCATGCCAAAGGCAAGCAGGATGCCGAATATGGCACCGGATGCCCCAATAACCACAGGCGCATTCAAAAGGGCTGCTCTATATTGTTGCATTATTTCAACTGCAACCTGGGTTGACTTGTAATCATTTGAATATAAAGCATTAACAATTTGTGAATTTAAGGCAATTGCATGTTCTCTATCCATGTAACTGAAATTGACGGTATCCTGAAAGTTTTTGTAAGTTTCGACAGTAGGATGGGATATAAAAGCATTGATTACATCGAGCACCGGTGAAAACTGATAGTACCAGATGAGATAATGAAACAATGCGGCCCCTATTCCGGTAAAAAAGTAATAAATAAGAAATTTTCGGCCCCCCCATACATTTTCGAGCAGGTATCCAAACATCCATAACGCAAACATATTAAAGAGGATATGCGTGATGTTGCTGGGATCATGCATAAACATGTAGGTGATAAATTGCCATGGCTTGAAACTGTCAGATGCCCAATAATGTAATCCAAAGGTGTCGACCAGGTTTATATTAAAAGCGTTACCTAAAGCAAAAGTCGCAAGATAAAATATTCCATTTAATATCAGCAGGTTCTTAACAACAGGTGGAAGAAGAGTAAATCCTTGTGGACTATATTGTGATTGATTCATAATGGGTATTATACTTTTTTATTTAAACTGTTTGGATAATTCATCGATGGTGATAATTGACAATGTGGATCTGCCTGCGGGAGATTTATCGGGTAACGAGCAAGCAAAAAGTTCATCGATTAAAACCTGCATCTCTTCTGTTTGAAGTTTTTTTCCCGAACGGATTGCCAGATTACGGGCCATAGCCCTAATCAATCCGGAACGGCGATCAATCCGATAGTCAAGCATGTTTGACTTATAGGACTCCAGAATGCCTTCTATGAGCCTTGCGGGATCCTCGTTAGGCATTTGGGCAGGAATGCCTACAATTTCAAAACGATTAATGCCGTCCTCCTTCAGATCGAACCCCAGCAAATGAAGTTCCGGCTTAAGTTCACGGACAAGCTCTGCATCGGAAGCTAAAAAATCAACCGGGGTTGGAAACAAGAGTTGCTGTGACGCTCCACGATGATTTTCAATGGTATCCATTAATCGTTCAAAAAGAATTCTTTCGTGGGCCAGCTGCTGATCGATTATCATTAAACCTGACTTAACCGGTGTCACGATATAACGGTAATGTAATTGAAATATATTGTTGACATCCAACTGAGTAGATTCATTGTCCGATTCTATCTCAATACGCTGTTGCTGTTCAGGTATTTCTAATTTTATGGTTTGTTCATCGTTGAGTTCGGTTACAAAAGAGTAGGGGAGTCTACCCTGCAACCTATTATCAGGAGACTCGGACGATGATCGGGCAGGGGGATTAAACGGATTATAATCGGGCTTTAGGGTTATGGACGGTGAAACGACTGGCTTATCCTTTGGAAAATAGGGAATATCAAAAGGGGCCTCATTGTCAAAGTCAAGCGTGGGAGATAGTGTAAACTTGCCGATACATTGCCGCACTGTTGATTTCAGGATCGAATAAATATATTTGCTATCCAAAAAATTTACTTCCGTCTTGGTTGGATGAATGTTAACGTCGATATTGGCAGGGTCCACGTTGAAGTTCAGGAAATAACCCGGATAAGTTCCATCGGGCATTAATTCATGAAAGGCGTCTTCAATGGCATGGTTAAAATAGGCATGCTTGATGAATCTTTTGTTGACAAATAAATACTGCTCTCCTTTTGTTTTCCTTGAATATTCAGGCTTTACAATAAATCCGTTGATCGAAACCAACCCTGTCTCCTGTTCAACAGGCAGCAACCGTTCATTGTATATTGAACCAAAGATATTTACAATCCTTTGTTTAAAACTTGATTTCGGAAGTTGAAAAACAGGTTTCCCATTGTTGAAAAGTGAAAAGGCGATATCGGGATAAATGAGGGCAACTCTGTTAAACTCGTCTAAGATTTTGGAAAATTCTATCGTGTTGGATTTTAAAAAATTACGCCTTGCAGGGATATTAAAGAACAAATTTTTAACGGTAATACTTGTTCCTGTCTCACTGGCACAGGGTTCCTGACTCTTGAACAGGGCCCCTTCGATTAAGATCAGGGTTCCCAGTTCGTCCTCAAGCCGGCGGGTCTTCATTTCAACCTGGGCTACCGAGGCAATTGAAGCAAGCGCTTCACCTCTGAACCCAAGCGTGTGGATGGAAAAAAGATCAGTGGCTTCCTGGATTTTGGATGTCGCATGGCGCTCAAAACTCATCCGTGCATCTGTGACTGACATACCACAACCATTATCAATGATTTGGATTGAAGTACGTCCGGCATCTTTGATAATCAGCTGAATAAACGAAGCACCTGAATCAATGGAATTCTCAAGAAGTTCTTTTACTGCAGAGGCTGGACGTTGTACAACTTCTCCCGCTGCAATTTGATTTGCAACTGCATCAGGAAGTAAATGAATTATATCAGACATGAATTTGTTGTTCGGATATCAATTTATTTTAGAAAATTTTTATTTCGAGTGCATTGAGAAATCCCAATGAATACACCGTTATCGTGTTACGTGTAATTAACAAATGTCGGAAGGTTACGTTCAATTTTACCCGATATTTATCCGGCATCCATAATGACATGCTAATGAGAAACGATATTACATTGTTTCGGAATCATCAAATACAATGCTTTAAGTTTACCCCCGTTTTATTTCTTCAATATGCTCATTAAAAAAATGATATCACATCCTCCGCACATGATTTGTAACATTAAGCGGAGAATGGATGCCCATTTCATCAACAAATTTACCGAAATAATCTATATTGCCCTATATTTCCTTTTTTTTTGATCAGGTTTAATATCTCATCCGGATAGAACCATTGCATATCCTGATCTTTTCTGAACCAGGTAAATTGGCGTTTAGCGTATCGCCTTGTATTGGTCTTAATGTTAGCCATTGCGTGTTCGAGTGTCACCTCTCCATCCAAATATGCAAACAATTCTTTATAACCAACCGTATTCAAGGCGTTTAAATGACGATAAGGCATCAAGGAACGTACCTCATCGGGCAATCCGCTATCTATCATATGGTCAACCCGCAATTCAATCCGATCATGAAGTGTCGGTTTATCTAATGTTATTCCAATTTTGACAATATTAAAATCCCTTTCTTTCTTTACCTTCATTCTTAGCTTTGAATATGGAATACCTGTTTGCAAAAAAACAGCTATTGCCCGCTGAAGCCTGGCAGGATTTTTAAGATCGACCTCCTTGTAATAATCAGGGTCACATTCTAATAATCTATCTTGCAGTCCTTTTATTCCTTCCTTTTTATATGCCTCATTCAATTGATTGCGAACCTGAGCATCGGTATCCGGCATATCGTCAATGCCGTTGCAAACGGCATCGATGTACAATCCGGAACCACCTACCATTACCAAATTGGGGTTGATCGAGAACATGTCCGGAAGCATAGACAACACTTCAATCTCATATTGTGAGACATTGTAATCTTCTGTCACGGATTTATTTTGAATAAAGAAATGTTTGACTTGTGCGAGTTCAACATCGGAAGGAACCGCGGTTCCGATTTTCATTTCTTTATAAAATTGACGGCTATCAGCTGAAATGATGGAACATCCTAACTGCAGGGCTAATTGTATGCCCACAGCAGTTTTCCCCACTGCTGTGGGCCCCGCAATGACAAATAAAGTATGAGGT
The DNA here is from genome assembly GCA_030706265.1 of Bacteroidota bacterium. GTDB lineage: Bacteria > Bacteroidota > Bacteroidia > Bacteroidales > Cfx3-03 > Cfx3-03. The sequence goes on from JAUZOX010000065.1 coordinate 5,996, forward strand.
TTAAGTGTGCTAGGATTCAATAAACTGCCTTATCTTAGAAATTACCATTTCGTATCATTATTAAAGCCAAGAGATGATAAATCGTCATCAATTAACTCATTGGATTCCTCATCTTCATCCAATTCAGGAAGCATTTCGTCCTCCTCTTCGGGATTTGGAATTGAATGATCGGTCATATTGTAAGGGAGAATCAGTTCGCCTTCTTTTTTAACGCATCTTGGATATTCAGCATCTTCTTTAGCGTCAAAAATCTTGAACAATTCAATATAGAAATCAGTGGGGTTAAGAAAATCATATTCCAGCAATATTCTTTGGGCCGGATCTTCAATGAAATCCTTAAGTTTAGAATTCTCCATTACAAAAGTGGGTAACTTCTTTATCGGCTTGAGATGGTCTTCATCATCGTCATCATTAATAGTGTCTGCCATCGTTTCATCCTGCATGTCGAGAATCGTGATTTCTTTCTTCTTGCGCCATTTAGAGTCGCAAATGAAAAAAGAAGCCAATTCATTACCTCGAAGCGTAACGGTTTGCCGGATAATGTTGTATAGGTCCATAAAGGTTTGGTTAGACCTTATTTCGTAGTCGCGTACGAAATCATCCTGATCTTCAACAATCATCCTGAATTTGTATGTGTGCATATTCGTTCAGTTTTTTTAGTTTCTGAATTTGACCATTAAGTTAGTGATTTATTTTTAAAAAATCAATTTTTCTTTTATCGTTTATGGGATAGATCCCCAGTTTTTTTCCTTCCTGTATCATTAAATCATGAGCCGACTGATATTCATTGGGTATGATCCCATCCAGGATTGCTTCGCGGATGGCAGTCTTGATTATGCCTACCTCACGTGAGGGTTTGAGTCCAAAGAATGCCATGATCTCTTCACCACTGATCGGGGGTTGCCAGCAACGGATGCGATCTTTTTCTTCGATTTCCTTGAGTTTATTTCGGACCAGCTCAAAATTGCGAAGGTATTGCTTGACTTTTACCGCATTCATCGATGTAATGTCAGCCTCACACAGCATCATAAGATTATCAATGTCATCGCTGGCATCAAACAGAAGTCGGCGGATAGCAGAATCGGTGATCCCTTCTTCGCTGAGGACGATGGGACGCAAATGAAGCAGTACCAGTTTTTGAACGCTTTTCATTTTCTCATTCAGCGGAAGCCTGAAATGTTGAAAAATGCGTGGAACCAATTTGGCTCCCCTCACCTCATGCCCGTGAAAGGTCCAGCCTTGTTTGCTGTCGTATCGTTTAGTCAGCGGTTTTGCAATATCATGTAACAAGGCAGCCCATCTTAACCATAGATCATCCGTGTTCCTGGATAAATTATCCAATACTTGCAATGTATGGATAAAATTATCTTTATGTCCCTTGCCTTCACGAATATCCACACCTTTCAGCGCTTCCAGTTCGGGAAAAATGAGAGCCAAAAGTCCTGATTTTTCGAGCAACTTAAACCCGACGGACGGTTTGGGCGAAAGAAGGATTTTGTTGAGTTCATCTGCAATGCGTTCCTTTGAAATGATATTGATACGGTATGCATTGCGCATAATTGCATTAAAAGTCTCATCTTCAATTACAAATTTGAGTTGAGATGCAAATCGAACCGCACGCATCATACGTAAGGGATCATCGGAGAAAGTAATATCCGGATCGAGTGGTGTGCGGATTATTTGCTCTTCCAGATGGGTTAATCCGCCAAACGGATCTATCAGTTGTCCGAAATCATCTTTATTTAGACTGATTGCCATGGCGTTGATTGTAAAATCCCTCCGGTTTTGATCATCTTCCATACTTCCGGTTTCGACAATTGGCTTTCTCGAGTCCCGCCGGTAACTTTCCTTACGAGCCCCCACAAACTCAATCTGCCACTTTCCATAATGCAGCATCGCCGTTCCAAAGTTCCGGTATACACTCACATGGGTATTCTTTCCTATTTTCCGCCCGACCATTTCTGCCAAAGAAATTCCACTTCCGATAGTCACAATATCGATATCGGTGGAAGGTCGTTTGAGAAATAGATCCCGAACAAATCCACCGATCACATATGCCCTGAGATTTGATTCGTCTGCAGACTGAGATATGATCGAAAAAATGGGGTGCTTTAGGTAGTCTTTCAATTATGTAGGTTTGGAAATGCAAATTTACTAAAAACGGATGAAGCCTGATAATGTCAACCTGCCAAGAATTTAATGTTTATAAACAGAAAAGGCGATCAAACGATCGCCATTCTTTAAGGTTTTGAATATTAACACAAAATCATCTCTTATTTTCTAATTTACACGGATTTTTTTACCCAGTTGTAATAATTTGTTTTTCTTGAGTCCATTGAGCTGGCATAATTTTGTTGTGGTAATGCCATATTTTTCTGCAATTTCTGATAAATTGTCCCCGGGTTTGACGGTATGGTATTTCTTTTTGCCCTTAGAAACCAGATCTTCTTTATGTTTTTTACCCCGACTTTTTTTATCTCCCTTTGTCATCGCCGTTCTTTCTCTCGGCTCAACACTTGATTTTCCCGACTTAGTGAAGGTACCATTTGAAATGAAAAGAGTGTCACAAAGCAAGGTGTGATCTACAACATCCAGAATACGTTGAGGATTAAAAGGTTCACCCTGGTAACGGGTTTCAAAATGCAAATGATCCGTGGTGGCTCTGCCGGTACGGCCTCCAAGCCCTATTAAGTCGCCGGCATGCACCAGTTCATTGACTTTGACCGATATTTTGGCAAGATGGCCATAAAGTGTTTCAAGACCATTAAAATGCCTGACCACTACTGCATTTCCATATCCACCATAATAACGGGCCATTCTTACAACGCCATCAAAAGCACATAAAACAGTATCATTGTGATTTAATTTGATGTCAATACCCGTATGAATCCGATGCCCCCGGAAACCAAAAGGAGAAATTACTTTCCCCTTGTAAGGATAAACGAAAGGGTTTTCGTTTGGATTATTCAATACGATAGTGCCTGATTCAGCAGTTGGGTCCGTATTATAATATCGGGTTCTAACATTAAGCGTATCCCAATGATCGTTTTTGAGAAGTTCAGGAGGCAGGAAGATGAAGTCACCGGAAAAATATTTTCCTCTTGAAGTATCATTATTGTGACTTGGTTCAAAATTTATTTTTTTAATAAAATTTGAAGTATCGATTACAACGGTTTGACCGTTGCTAACATGACTAAATCCTACTGTAATAAGTAATATTGAAATTATCTTTCTGGTATATTTTCCAGTTATGCCCATTCTTTAATCCTTTTGCTTTTATTCATTTTGAAAATGCGTCTTAATGCATTTTGTTAGAAAACAAATATAGGCCAATCCCTCCAGCATCAGAGAAATTTAAGGGACAAATTATGATTTTTTAACACTAAGGTCAAGTAGTTACGAGAACAATGTGAATTCAAAACCTCATCAAAGTATATTGAATATTGGCATTTGTAACAGTCAAATCCATGAATGATATTCTATAACTTTTAATGGTTATTTTATTTTTTAACCTATTAAATTCTTTTTAACTGTTTTAATTTTTTTGGAATCAAAAGATTGATATATTGCCTGGAATTTTGCGGCTATTTCATTGTTGCAAAGGTTTCCAATGCTCCCTTCATGGGTATGATGAAGAATTACAGATGGATTGAAGGTGCCGTCTGCGATCTGTCTACCAACGAGTTTATAAGCATCACGAAACGGAACGCCACGTAGCACGGCTTCATTCACGGCTTCTACACTAAACAGGTATTTGTATTTGGGATCATCGAGGATATTCTTTTTAACATTCACTTGTTTTATCATGAAAGTAGCTATTTCCAGTATAGTCTGAATCTCTCCAAAAGAGGGGAGAAAAAATTCCTTGATGATCTGCATGTCCCGAAAATATCCGGAGGGAAGGTTGCCTAAGATTGAGCCTATTTCATTGGGCAGATTCTGGAGCCTGTTGCACCTGGATCTGATCAACTCGAATACATCGGGATTTTTTTTATGCGGCATGATGCTGGATCCGGTCGTCAATTCATCAGGCAGCGTGATAAAGCCAAAGTTCTGGCTCATATACAAGCATAAGTCGCTTGCCATACGAGATAATGTAGACGCAATGTTGGAAATAGCAAACGAGGTGATTTTTTCAACTTTTCCCCTCCCCATTTGGGCATATACCACATTATAGTTAAGGTC
>JAUZOX010000650.1 GCA_030706265.1 Bacteroidota bacterium
CCAATTAAAACAGGTCGAATTGGGTTTTGATACCTTTATCAATGGCGGAGCATTGAGGGTACATGCAACGTCGGTAGATTCAGATAATAATGAAAATATCGAACTCGTAAATCAAAAAGCTTCTGCCGGTTATCGGGCAGGATACGCTGATCCGGAATATATACGGGTATTACCCACATTCCAGATGCCGTTTCTGTCTCGGGAAAAAAAATATCGTACATTTCAGATTGTCGGTGACTCAATGTTGCCCATACCAACCGGATCGTGGGTGACAGGCGAATTCGTTCAGAATTGGAATTTGTTACGCGATGGTCAGGCATACATTATTTTGACAATCGAAGAAGGCATCGTTTTTAAGATTGTTGAGAGTCACATTAAAGATGAAGGCAAGTTAAGATTATATTCATTGAATTCGCTTTATTCACCTTATGATCTCAACATTAAAGAGGTTAGAGAAATCTGGAAGTTTGTTCATTATATCAGTTCTGAAATGCCTGAAGCAAATCAACCACGGCAAAACCTGGAAAAAGCTGTTGCCGATATTAAACGTGATGTCGATCAATTAAAACAATCATTTGGAAGTTCAATGATGAAAATTCCTTTCGATGAATCGTAAATCATAAATATCCTTAACTATTACAAATATTTTTTTACCAACCAATTCTTTTACTACATTTGTTGAAATCAATTATGCATTTGTCATTTTAAAAAGGAGGATTATCGATACTATTTTACGCTTTTTAACTCAACCATAAATACAGGAGGCAACATGAACGCCAGTCCGGTTTCTGATCAGGTGCTGATTAACCGATATTTATCGGGTGATCATTATAGTCTCGAAGAACTGATTGATCGTCATAAGAGCAGGGTGTATGCTTACATTCTGATGGTAGTAAAGGATCGTTATTTAGCTGATGATATCTTTCAAGAGACCTTTATTAAGGTTATCAATACTTTGCGATCAGGACTATACAAAGAAGAAGGCAAGTTCATTCAATGGGTTATGAGAATAGCGCATAATCTGGTCATTGATTATTTTCGGAAACTGAATCGAATCCCCTTTGTTGATACTCAATCGGATGAGCATGACGATATCTTTGACACCCTTCACTTGACCGAAGCCTCAGCAGAAGATAAAATGATCAATGAACAGATTTATGATGATATACGCCATTTGATCAATTTGCTTCCCCCCGAACAAAAAGAAGTCTTGCTGATGCGGCATTATTCGGATATGAGCTTTAAAGATATTGCAGAACTTACTGATGTAAGTATCAATACGGCTCTTGGAAGAATGCGCTACGCCTTGATCAATTTGCGAAAAATGATTAAGGATAGAGATATTTCGGTATCCTTCTGAAACATATAGATTTTTATTTCTAAATTAAATACAATAATTAGAACACAAGTATCGTTCTAATTTGAAAATATATTTTGTATAAATAATATATACCGGCTTATGATCAATGAGGATACACCCGAAGAAAAGGAAGAATTTAAAAGCTTGAAGACTGTCAGGCATTCTGCTGTGAAGTATGCTAAATCATGTCCTTCAACGTTTTTAGTAGCAAAGCTGGTAAATTATTCTCTGGCTTTGCAGGTTGTCAATACAAACAAATCGGGCACATTTTATCACATATTAAATTAACGACCCCTTAATTTAATTTAAAGGCTGTTCTTAAATGATACGGCCTTTTTTATTTCTATCGGTCATCGGGGTTTTGTAGCCAATACTCATTTTATGGTCCAGTGAAAACTGAATTTTTTCCTTCCTTTAAATGACCTAAGTTTCTTTTTTAAAAAGATGAATATCTGAATGTTTTAAATCAGTAATATTGTGTTATGTTTTAAGTGACGTAAGCCTGAAAACGCAATACCATCGTCTTGAACCGATACTTCAATAGTTTACATCTCAATTGGAAACCATTCTCATGATGACAAAAGAGGAAAAATTTAAAAAATTCATTGAATATTTTTCTGCCAATATGCCTTTTGCAAAAACAGAATTATCCTACGAAACGCCATATCAACTGCTCGTAGCTGTAATATTGTCCGCTCAGTGTACAGATAAAAGGGTAAATATGATTACACCTGATTTTTTTAAACAATTTCCGAATCCTGAAATATTAGCAAAGGCATCTGTATCCGATGTTTACGGTATTATAAAATCGTGTTCCTATCCGAATAACAAGTCGAAGAACCTGGTTGAAATGGCCAAAGTGCTAACCGGTTTGTTTAATGGTGTGATTCCATCCGATGTTGAGGATCTTCAAAAGTTGCCCGGTGTCGGACGAAAGACGGCAAACGTGATTGCTTCCGTAG
>JAUZOX010000651.1 GCA_030706265.1 Bacteroidota bacterium
ACAGGGCTGCGTGCAATTTTATTGGCTTCGGAGGCCAGAACGGTATGATCGATGATGGGAACCTTTCCAAAATATCTTACCAGGTCGAAATAATAAAATGCACGCAAGAAACGGCTTTCCGCATCCAATCGGGTGGCCAGCGTCGTGGAGTTGATATAACTGCCATTTTTCTTGATCTGTTCCAGTACGGTGTTGCATCTGAATATTCCATTGAAATCGGTGCTCCATGCTTCTTCAATATAGGTGTTACCGGTAATGGCTTTCTGGAAACTGTTGATGGGGTCCCAATCCCGTACTCCCAGATCAGAAACTCCGTAAATATTGTCTGAACGGATTTCCGAAAGGTTGAGCAATCTGTCGGGATAAGCTCTTAAATCGCTATATGCCGCATTTACTCCTTGTATAAAATCACTCGGTGATTGATAAAAGGTGAGCGTTGTTCCTTGTGAAATCGGGACTTGGTTTAAGTCCTGACCGCACGAAACAGTCAGGATAGCGAATGCTATTGCGAGTATATAAAATAACTTCTTCATTTTCAATAGATTTAAAGATGATTAAAAAGTGATGTTTAACCCGAGGATTAATGATTTTGCCAATGGCAATCCGCCATAATCTCCGGGAGCCAGGTAGTTGGCATTTCCACTCAGGTCGGTATTGGTAGCATCGGGATTGGCACCTCCATAATATTTGTCATGCCCAAAAAAGTTTTCTGCCGTGACATAGATCCGTGCACCTTGTATAATACCCTTTTTAATCAGGTTACTCAAATTATAGCCTAATGTGATATTGCGAACCCGCATATAATTAGAGGAATAGAGCCAGTCCGTATTTACAATTCTGCCAAATGTTGAATAAACTTTACTTACACGACCTGCTCCGGGTTGAGTGGCCGATTCCCAACGGTCCAGATAGAATGATGGGGCATTATCCGTAAATCCCTGACCTGTTCTGGTGAGGGCACGTCCCAGTAAGGAATAGATAGATCCGCCATTCTGACCCTGGATTAAAACACTCAGATCGAATCCCTTGTAATTAAAGGTATTGGTGATACCCCATGTATAATCAGGATTTGGGTGGCCTACGATCTGGCGGTCGTTGGCATCGATGACACCATCCGGTACGCCTTTAGGTCCACTGATGTCCTGATATTTGGGATCGCCTTCGGTTTCTGATCCGAAAACAGGCGCTTTGTTTGCAATGTCGGCAGCTGATAAAATACCGATTTGCTTAACTACGAAAATGCTGTTTACAGGTTGCCCTACCTTTAAGATAAAATTGGAAATATCGAAAGAAGAGGGGATGAGAATCTGGGTTTGACCCGGTCCTAAGGCTACAACTTTATTGGTATTGTGACTGATGGTAATGGTGGTATTCCATTGGAATTTTCCAACAAGGTTATGAGTCGTCAATTCCAGTTCTTCACCAATATTTCTGACAGATCCGGTATTGCTTAAATAGGTTGAGAAACCGGTTACTTCGGGAACCTGCACATTTAATAGCAGTTTAGTATTCAGTTTATTGTAATAATCAAATGATCCTGTTATCCGGTTTTGCAGAAAGCCAAAATCCATCCCCACATCATAGGTGACTGATCTTTCCCATTGCAGATCCGGATTGGCAATCTTGCTTGGCGATTGACCGATAGCGACAGCCTGCGTGGACCCGAAGACATATCCGGAAGATACCAAGGTTGGTATTGGCGCATAGTCTGAACCCAGATTATTGGTTCCGTTTGCACCAAAACTTGCTCTGAGCTTTAAGTCGCTGACAGCATGAATATTTTTCATGAAGTTTTCTTTGACAACGCTCCATCCCAGGGATGCGGAGGGGAACCAGCCATATTGAGCATCCTTTCCAAATCTCGACGAACCGTCTTCACGTAAGCTGGCCGATAGTAGATATTTATCACTGAAACTGTATTGAACACGGCTAAAATAGGATAATAAAATATTTTGAGTGGATGAAGAACTTCCGGTCACGGCCGATGCAGCGTTTAAGGTTTGAATGACACTGCTGGTATAACCTCCGCTTGACGACATTGATGAATTATCCGTCCGGTCATAATTGTATGATTGGCCGAGCAATATACTCAGATTGTGAACTTTGTTGATGATTGTGTTGTAGTTCAGGGTGTTTTCATTAACGAAAGTCTGTCTTTTGTAAGTGTTGAAAGTGCCCGAAGTATTAGCGGTAAGTGCTTTACCGGCAGGATCGAATGTCCTGGTTTGTAACGTTCCCGATACAGTATAAGGTACATAGGAACGGGAGCTGTTGTCGGTATTATCCAGGTTGAGGGAGGTTCTGAATGAAAGGCCCTTAA
>JAUZOX010000652.1 GCA_030706265.1 Bacteroidota bacterium
AAATGTCTTCAAATATGATATATCCGGTTTATTCTTATAATTGCGGATTGCCTCATAATATCCCCTGGTATGTAAGAAAGGGGTTGCAATATGGTTTCCGGATAAAGGTGTGGCGTTAAATGAAAGTATCGCATTATTTCCAACCGAAGGTTGATAAAGATATTTCCGGTCTTTAGCGGCTATCAATTTTCTGACATCATTTCCTTTATCATCAATTGCTGATGCGGACTGCAGGTGGTCAACGGTTACGGGAACATTGTTCGAAAAATCCATCGCCGCATAGTCAACTTCCCAGAACCTTGACCCGCAAGTCAGTTTAATTTTAACCGTTTCGCCACTATAATTATAGAGATTAACCGGCATCACAAGATCACGGGAAGCCAATGGACCTACCATATTAAAATAATCGACAAACTCCCACCCTTTTTCCGATTCAATATACACCGATAATGGAAGTCCTTGATCAAGTTGCCATTTCAGGTTCTTGGCTGCAGGTGTTCTCTTTTGTTTTTTCGCGAAATGCTGATAGTATGTTCCAAAGAGTTCTGAAAACTTCCCGTTGATATAATCAAGCCAGATTGAATTTTTGGCATTCAGAATCAGTTTACCCGAAGTTGCATTCTCCGGTTTTTTAAATGAAAGAATGAGTGAATTCTCTTCCATTGGATTTTCCGTGTCATCATTAAAAATATAAGTACTACTGTCCCTTGAAGACAACGCTTTTGTATAATCCCTGGAAAGATTCGATACAGCCGAAATAGGCTTTTGAGGTGAAGTAATCGTTTGAACATTTCCATTCTTATCTATCAGTACCGAAGAATTGTCCGGATGGTTCACAACCATAAGCTCTGCAACATTGGTATACTGCCTTTCTTTAAGTTCGTTTGAAATTTTCAGTTCATATTGTCCATTTTCGGGTACTAATCCTGGAAGAGGCATATAATCATCCCGTTCAAGGGAAGAATAAACTGCTCCTCCATACATTTCTCCTGCTAGTTGATAAGATTGCCCATTATAAGCATAAACAAAAGGACAAGAGGATTTAGTTAAAGCCACTATAATTAGAATTACTCCGGCTAAAGCTACACCGCCTGCTAAAATTCCAAGGACCGCCGTTGTCGTGTTGGCAAGATAGTCTTTATTATAAGTATCTATTTTCTGTATTGCCGACAGGGGAATCGAGACTCCATCGTTTTGACCTTCCGTACATCTTGTAATATAAATATGGACTTCGTAAGTGGGATAACCGCTGTTATTTTTATACCTTGTTGGTCCTTGCTTATTGGCAGTTAGATAATACAGATGATCATAAGACAAATTTTCCTTTTTCCCAATCAATTCCTTTTTCTCTTCATTAAAAACAATATCGGTCAAATGCCAGGCTGTAGAACCCTGATGAACAATAAAATATTTGTATTGATCCTGCATTTTAATAATTGTATCACCTCTGGCTTCCGGCAACGTTTTAAGGTGTCCTATCTTATAATATGTGCACCCAAATAACAGATTCAGAAATGCAAAAAGCATTAATACTGAAATCTGAGGTAAATACTTTTTCATGGATCTTAGTTTTTAAAGGCTTCCACTATACTAACAAAAAAGCATAATAATCTGTTTTTAATTACATTAAAAAATTAAAATAAAATATATTGATATATAAAGTACGCCTAAAAACGAGGGTTTATCCCATATAAGAGAAAAACCAAAAAGGGTAGTCATAAGGGAAAATCCCATTTATCGCCATCGCAAACGATGGGGTCAAACCTTTATTTTAAATGAAGACACTAAGGAGAAGACACTAAGGAAATGTCTTTTAAGTTGAGCTATTTTAAAGGGTGCGGTCTGAAATCGTTTATGTGATATATCCGATTCGAGCGTCCGGTAAATGAAAAGGAGGCTCTTCTTTCTTTTGCCCAATAATACCCAAGGAGTGTAAGGATGAAACGAGTATTTTTTAAAACACCAACACCGTTGAAATGAGCATACTTGCGAGCTCCATACGACCAATTTAATCAAATTATTTACGAATGGATCAGCATATCTTCAAAATTTATCGGATCAAAAGGTCTTAAATCAAATCAAAAAACAGATTTATAGTATATTAGGAAATATATAAATATTGACGTATTATCAATAATTTTGCTTCCTCTGAAGGCAGTGTTCCCATTTAAATTGAGTAATGAAATTATTAGATCCTTTCAAATCCCTTAAAGAGCCATTGTTTGCCAGGTTATATTTTGCCCAGGCAATTAGTCTTTTGGGAGATGCATTTACCTGGATTGGCATAGCCCTTCTGGCATTTGAATTTGGTGG
>JAUZOX010000653.1 GCA_030706265.1 Bacteroidota bacterium
GCACTGTCGGGTATTTCAATCTGCTGGAGTTTAATCGCGTTCATATTGTTAAAGGGAGGATCCCGCCAGGAGTTGTAGCCAAGGTGAGCCTGGTCCATAAAGTGTCTCCATTTTCCATCTGCAAAATCACGGTTAAAATAGCCCATCAAGCTGGTGTCGGCTGAAAACAGCATATGGGTTTGAGCGGCAAAATCATTTGCACTGGCCCGGCCCTGTTGAGCATACAGCTTATTCTTAGCTGCCGCCAGGTAAAGTTCGTTGACCAAAGCACAGGCCTTGGCGGGGAAAAGCACCAGTTCATAAAAGGCATCTTTTTTTTCAGGCGCCACCTTTTTATAGATATCCTCCGCCTTTGCCACGATGGCCTTATAATCTCTAACCACGTTCTCCGCTTCATGATAATTGACAAGGCTGTAGGTTGAGGCATCCAGCAATTCAGGTTTCCGTCTTCCATTGTATCTGGTATAGGCTGAAACGATTTCTGCCGTCTCTTTGGCAAAGTCAGTACCGAATTCCCGTTGCGCCCAAAGCCTTGTGAATTCGTTGATATTGCTGTTGTTCCATTTGTCTGAGTTCCAGGCCAGTTTTAAAAAGTATTCGGTCGGAAGCTCGTACCCTTTGAAGTGCCCGACATTGACAATCCAGATGCGGTCTGCACCATATTGTTTTGCAAGCGACATCTGATCCCAGATCTTTGCAATCGGGCTGGCATTGAGCCATTGATAACTCCTTGGACCGCCATGATAGTCAAAATGGTAATAGATGCCGGCTCCCCCGCTCCTTTTCCGTTCTTCCGCCGTTGGCAACCGCCTGACGTTCCCCCAATTGTCTTCAGCCCATAGTAACGTAACGTCATCCGGAACCCGCATGCCCGCATTGTAATAATCCTGAACCTCCTTATAAAGGCACCACAATTGCGGAACCCTGGTCACGTCCGGATTGATCTCTTTGGCAATTATTTTCCGCTGGACATCCACGATGTTTTCAAGCAAGGTCTTGTTGGCCTGCGGCCCACCCGGAGCCATCTCCGTGTCGTTTGCACCCCTCAGTCCAATGGTGATAATGCTTTCATAATTTTTATTCCTTTGAATCCCCTTCCTCCAGAAGTTCTGCAGTGTATCGGGGTATTTGGTGTAATTCCAGCTGCCTATGGTCCTCATATAACGCCTGTCCCATTCCTTCTGGGCCCGCAGCATCGGTTCCTGGTGCGATGTTCCCATCACAATGCCATATTCATCGGCAAGTTTTGGGTTTTCAGGATCGTCTTCATTGAAGGCATTGTTCCACATTGCCGGCCAGAGATAGTTACCCTTTAAACGAAGAATGACTTCAAAAATCCTGGAATAAAATTCATGGCCATAGTTTGCAACGCCCCCCGGCATCGGAGGATTGGTGCCCGGCTTTACATTTCCAAACTTCAGGGCAACCCAGCGCGTGAGGTCGGGACTCTCATCGTTCAGGAATATCCCCCTGTATTTTACCGATGGCCCCTCCACATATCGGCCCCGCTTGACAAACAGTGTCGGTTTCTTTTCAGGTACCACATCGGCCCACCAGTACCAGGGTGACACCCCTATTTTCTCAGAGAGATCATAAATTCCATAAATCGTACCGCGTTTATCGCTTCCTGCAATCACAAGTGCCCGCTTCACCCCGGGCAAAGGATTATCAATGACCTGAATCAAAAAAGTTTCCCATTTGCCTTTTATTCCGGTTACCTGAAGCTTCTTTTCCTTTATCAGCCTGTCCAACAACCTGCTTTTCCCGATGGTACCGATGATCACGGCATCACCTGATGGAATCCCATCTTTCGAGAGCATGGGTTTTGTCCCAGTCACCTTTTCCAGGTCACGCTGCAGATCTCCGGCAGCACGCAACACCCCGGGAAAATCCTGAGAACTCACAAATATCGGAGCAGTTTTATCCGATTCGGAAAGTGTAAAATTGGTTTTGTCTTTTTGGCTTGAGATATAATTATCGTCGGTTGGATTTGTCTGCGCCCTCCCGGGTAAAATAAAAAGACACAATAGCACAATGAGTATTGATTGTTTCATTATCGGATATCTTCATTTGACAACAAGTAAAACAGGTCATTTCTCTTGACATGACACTTCAAATATATCAAATACAACCCAATAAACCAATCGATCTTACTCAAATTTTTAAAGTCCGATAATTACATTTTCCAAAATACAAACAGGTCATACACTGTTTACTGACTATATATAACCTTATATAATAATATGTTAAGTAATTCATACGGAAATAATTCGATTAAATAGGTCGTATGGAACTCGCATGGATAATTTTTA
>JAUZOX010000654.1 GCA_030706265.1 Bacteroidota bacterium
TAAATATAATTTTTCAGTGCTTTCATCGTTGTAAACACCGAATAATCTGTTTATTATGAAAAAACTATTCGCTCTTTCAGGCTTTATGCTATTTATTTCAGCCGTCTATGCGCAACGGGTGGATCTTGACCGCTTTAATTTCAGCGTGTCGTACCGCGACTTTCCGGAGAATCCTTTACCTCAAGCCTATAAAACTTATAACGTGCGGCTGGAAGCATCACCTTCTCTTGGGCTCGGTTATTCAGTACTAAACCTGGAGAATAATATCCTGGTAGAAGGGTTAAGAAAAGTAGAAGGTACCGGGCATGTTACCTTCCTGCTGATGATGGATGATCTGGTGTTTGACAGACCCGAAACCATCGAAAGAATAAACACCTCAAGAGACAAACAAGGGAGGGAAATAAGAACATCTTTCTTCGCAACGCAACTTACTTATTCTTTCGCCGCCAGGATGTCTGTTTATGACTATAAAGGCAATACCATTGTCAGTAATAAAATATTATTTGACCGGGGCAATAAAATGACTTTTAAAACCCCTGAGTCAAATTCACCACAAGAGGCTTCAACCTATTATAATAACAAGTTCAATGATGTAAGGTCGTCTATTGCAGGGCAGCTTACGGCAACCGTAGTTACCCAAGCCAATCAATGGCTGAATAACGAATATGGTTTTCCTGCGAGGCGGGTAAATGATATTTTGTGGATATTAAATAATAAACGCCATAAAGCTTATGGTGATCAGCAGAAAGCCTGGAACGATTTCAAAAACGTGGTTGTACTTATGAACGAAAATGAACCGCTGGATAAAGTAAAGCTTAAGATGCAACCGGTTATCGATTATTTTGAAAAAGTAAAAAGTCAATACATCTCGACCGATAAAGAGGACAGGAAAATGAGGTATGCTAGTTACTACAACCTGGCTAAGATCTATCTCTATCTGGACGAACCGGAGAAGGCGATGGTAGAAGCTGATGCGCTTGCTATGAACGACTTTGATGAAAGAGACGGCAAAATGCTGCACGAGGCGGCAGTGCTGCTGGAGAATAAACTCCGGAAAAATAATGCAGACAGCCGGCACTTTGCGGTCAATGTAAGTGATTATGCTTCCCCGGTGGATTAATAAACCTAACAATTGGCCGGTCGTCTGGATTGTAACTGTTGGTTAATGAATCTGATTTTTTCGTGTAGGAATAACGGTTATGAATAACTCACAGTTTGGGCTCCTTCCAAGAAATTAACTTAAACTTATAGGGGGCAAGATCTTTTTAACTTACGACATTCATCAATTTATCCTTCAGTATTTTAATTGGGATTTTGATTTTGTTAAATCTTAAACTTCATAAAGTAAGTTCTTAATAAGTATTTAGACGCATGTGGCCGGTTTTGGGCCGCGGTGTTTTCTTGTGGCCTTTTTTATACTTGAGTACAGGTTTGGGTGGTGCCGTTGAGCGAGAGCTCAAATTTTTATCAATGTGCGTTGATGGTGAGTAATGATTTTGTCGAATTAATTAAGAGTACTGAAAGTACGTAGGAGGGGAGGATTCATTGTTGACGATCCACGCCCACGCATTTATACCGGCCGGGATTTAAAATTTCGTCTGTTCGTAACCGTTGCCAAACCGGCCGGCCGGTTTATAATTAAAGGTTCAGGTTACTACTACGGCTGAGCAAAGTTCCCTCTGCCGGGCACTATTGATGATGCATTCACCGCCGCTTATTGTAGCTAACCCGCCCGGCTAACGGGACAAGGCAATTCTTCTCAAGTAAACTTTTGAGTCATGTCTTAATATTTGAGTAGCTCAAAGTTTTTTCTTAATAAATTTATCCGATTATGAAGTAAGCTTGCTGATTTTAGCAAGAGAAAATGCTCCAATTCCCATTACGATATCACGAACAGCAACATCTAAATAATTTCCACTTGCTAATAAAGTAATTGCGATTAATGTTAACCAGGCTGAAACAATATATCCTCCGATTATTGGTTTGGCCAGTACCATCAAACCAGCGATAACTTCAATTACTCCAACTATCATCATGAAAGTATGTGGTGTAAATGGAATTAAATGTGCAATGCCAGGGTTAAGATAATTTTCCCATTGTGTTAACAAGTCGGTGAATTTGTCAATTCCTGCAACAATTGGAACAATGCCAAATGTGTACTTTAATAAAGTCTCCATGTAACCTAAAACAACTGTTGAGGCAGTTAAGAAAGTAGTCAAATAAATTTGCTACAGTAACTTTTAATTATCATTATCAAAACCTCAACAGTCATGAATAAAGTTAATTCAAATTTCGAAGGACAAACCA
>JAUZOX010000655.1 GCA_030706265.1 Bacteroidota bacterium
AAGGTGCACAACATCGGCAAGACCTGCTTTTATTACCGGATGCACCGGGATTCCAGAAATAATGGATTGGACGAAAAATTGTTCAGGAAACTGAGGCGTCAGATTTATGAGAATCATGCCGCTTTATATCGTGAGTACCGGTTTGATCCGGCCGGGTGTTTTGAGTATGAACTGATCAAACATTCGATGGAATATAAATTGGGCCTCATGATCCTGAAACCGTTTCGATTTTTACAGAAAAAAAGAGTACTTTAAATGATCGTTTCATTTAAGAAAATATTTTCCTCCAATTATACACGGATAGCGGCGTTTCTTGCTTTTGCAATCATCACGGCTCTCTTTTTGTATTCGAGATACCGGACCATGGGAATTGATCCGGGTGCAGTGACCGGATTCATCGTAGTCTGGTTTGTTGCCTGCCTGATCTTGCTGGGCGCGACTTATTATTTTAAAAATGCCTTAAATCCCATTAACTTTTATGTCATCTTCATCCTTTGTTACGGATTTAACTTTTTAAAGCTTTCGGCCGATTCGACAGACCTCTCCCCTACTACCCATCTGGTCCTGATTCTCTCTATCGTCTTCTTTATCCTGGGTATCATTTTGGGCAACAAGTTAAAGACGGAACCCAGGGTGCTGATGAACCGGCAAAGCAAGGCCACCATTTTCTATGCAACTTACGTTTGTATCGTCCTGACCTTCATCCTTGAAGTCAGGACTTTTGGCTATCTGCCCCTTTTTAAAATCTTCAGCGTCGACGTCTATAAGGAGACCAATGAGAAACTGGTCTCTTTCCTTCATTATTTCATCATGCTATCTGCAATCGTTCCGGCTTGGGGCTATATTCTGTACCGGAAGGAGATCATTGCAAAAAAAACGTATATCTGGCTCTCCATAGGGGCCCTGTTTATCCTGATCAATTATTTAAGCCGCCAGCTCTTCTTTTTGTTTTTAATCTCAGCCTTCATCACCTATTCGTTCTATTATCGGGTTTCAATCGTCAAAATCATCTCTGCCTTATTCATCGTGGTGTTTGTCTTTGTTTTTATGGGCAATATCCGCATCATGAAAAGCAGTACCGTCTTTAACAATGTCACTGCCGAAAAACTCATCCGGGGTTTGGGAGATATCAATTATAAGACCAATATCCTGGAAAGTTATCTGGATATCTATTCATCACAACGTTTTGACCAGATGAACAGCTATGTAGAACTGAAAAAGGAGGAACATTTTTTAGGCCTGGGGATCTTTACTTTCCGGCCGATTTGTTCGGTATTGTTCCTGGACAGAATGGGATTCGTGAAATACGGAGAATACGACATCACTGCAAATATCTCCAGTTATGCCATTGACCCCTATCTCGACTTCGGCCTCATCGGGGTCATCCTTTTGAATTTTATCTACGGTTTTTTATGCAGACTGACCTTTATCAACTTTAACGAAGGAAAGACCCTGTATATCATTCCATGGGCATTGCTTATTTTTTGTTTGATCATGGCTCCGTTTATGAATTATTTTAACACGTTCATCATCTGGTTCGCCCTGTTGTTTAACCGTCTGATACTGAAATGAGAATTAGCGTCTGCATGGCCACCTATAATGGGGAAAGATATCTTCAAAGGCAACTGGATTCCATTTTGTCTCAATTAGGTGGAAACGATGAAATCATTATTTCCGATGACTCTTCCACGGACCGGACGGTTGAATTGATTAAGGGGTATCGGGATCCAAGGATCAGGCTAATTGAAGGGGGAGCTTTTAAGAGCCCGATCTTTAACCTGGAAAATGCTTTGAAGAGGGCTTCGGGACAGTTTATCTTTTTAGCGGACCAGGATGATGTCTGGCTACCCGGCAGGGTCTCGCATGCGCTGTATAGATTGGAACGTTTTGACATTGTGGTTTGTAACAGCTATATCGTCGACGGGGATGAAAAGTTGATTCATGAATCCTATTTCGATTGGAAGGGTTGCGGACCCGGTTTCTTTCGAAATTTAAAAAAGAACTCTTATTTGGGTTGTTCGCTGGCATTTAACCGGAAGATACGGGATTTCGTTTTGCCTTTTCCCGGGAAGATTGCGATGCACGATATCTGGATCGGGATGGTCAGTGAATTGATCGGAAAAACCTATTTCATGCCCCAACCGATGTTTTTGTACAGAAGGCATGAGCATAATTTCACCGCCGCGATACATAAGGCGGATGATCAGTTATCGGATTTCAAGTTAGGATATAAGATATGGTACCGGGTGGAAATCTTGTATTATTTGATGATACGGTATTTTAAGAGAAGAATA
>JAUZOX010000656.1 GCA_030706265.1 Bacteroidota bacterium
GGAACCCCCTGAAATCATCGGTCTTGCTGAGGTGGAAAACCAATACGTGGTTAACTTGCTGGCAACCCGATATCCTTTGGCTCCGTTCGGATACAGGAGCGTGCATTATGAATCACCTGATGTCAGGGGTATAGATGTGGCATTGTTGTTCAGACCCGATAAATTCAGATTGCTGTATTCAGCTCCATTGGGGGTGAAATTGAAAGAAGATGCATCGTTTGTCACGCGAGATATTCTTTATTCCAAGGGCCTCGTACTCGGGAAAGACACTTTGCATCTTTTCGTCAATCACTGGCCTTCAAAACTGGGCGGCGAAACACACTCCGCGCCACACCGCATGGCTGCTGCAAGCTGTCTTGCTAAAGCGGTCGACTCATTATTGGCCATCAATCCTGCCGCTAATATTTTGGTAATGGGTGATCTGAATGATGAACCTCATTCACCCGTCGTACAATCTTTAACGGACAAAGACCGGTTGGAATTAAACCTGATGGACGCACCGCTTTTGAAGAAAGAGACGGGAAGCTATAAGTTTTCAGGAAAATGGAGCGTGATAGATCAAATTATCGTTTCTTCCGAATTATTAAAAGAGAATGGATTGCATGTTAAAAATGGGGCGTGTATATTTGCGGCATCATTTCTGTTGGTTCCCGATGATTCATTTGGTGGGGAAAAACCTTTTCGATCTTTTCAAGGTCCGCATTATACAGGAGGTTACAGTGACCATTTGCCTGTACTGGTTGATCTGATGTATTCGAAATGAGAGACAGAAATGTTCGACAAAAAACACCTAACAAAAGGTTCACCTTTTTAAAACAAATCATTATCAAATGGAAAACAAAACGCAAAAAGCATTCCTATCTCACAACAAAAGATCCGGATTGTTTAGAATCACCAATTTATTTTTGGGCATGATAGTCATATTGTCTTTAACGATGGCCAATTGTCAGTCAAAGAAAACAACAGCCCAAACGGGTAATACTGATTCGACAACCGATGTTAAATTTAAAAAGGAAGGTGAATTAAAATTCTTAGACGGTAAGTCCGATAAGCTGGTCAGCAAAATAGATATTGAGGTGGCGCAAACACCCGATGAACAGGAGCAGGGTTTGATGTACAGGCATTCGATGGCAGATTCACTCGGCATGCTCTTTATCTTTAATGTCGAAGAGCAACAATCATTCTGGATGAAAAACACCTATATTCCTCTTGATATTATTTACGTAAATGGCAAGAAGGAAATTGTATCCATTGCACAAAATTGCAAACCGCTTTCAGAAGAATCTATTCCCTCCGAAGGAAATGCCAAATATGTTGTCGAAGTCAATGGCGGCTATACCGCTAAATTGGGTTTAAAGAAAGGGGATAAAATAGATTATTCGCTTACAAAATAAGCGCTGATCAATCGGCATAAAAAATATAAGCACCTTCTGAAGCTGTGTAATGGCAGGGGATTTTATAGTCATTACACAGCTTTTTCCATTTTAAGGCATTTGAGAAAGTATTACTTCCATCCAATATGAGGGTTTTAAAGCTATAGCGCCTCAGCAGTTCTATAATGTCGGGATAGGGGTTCCGCGTTAGCAGGAGATAATCCGTAACGATTGGTGCTCCAATATATGCTTTCCTTTCCGGGTTCCCGTTTTGAACAATCAGTCGCTTCCGGTCAAACAGGAAACAGCCGCCTTCTTTCCAGCATCCAAATGATGTGTCTTTTAAAGTCCCCCGGATCAAAGAGCCTTTTTGGATATGCCTGATACCACAGGCAATTCTGTTTCCCCTGGTTTGATATAAACTTGATTGGTCCTCCGCAAGCGGATAAGCCGACTGAAAGGAAAGTGCCTGATGTCCGTTGAAATAATCAATGATGGTATTGTTTTTAATGGAATAGACCGTGACTGTTTTTTGGCGTGCAGCTTTTTGATTGTCCCCGATAAAACTGACCCCTGCTAACAGAAGGCAGCACAAAGCACCAAACAGGGGCAACTTCTTTTTCTGAACGACGGTAAGGTATAGCAAAAAAGTAAAGGAATAGATTAGCAGGGTTTCAATGACCGAAAGCTGTATACCTTTGACAGAAGCGTAGGGTAGCTGTCCGAAAAAAAGGATGCAATGGTTCAATAGGGAAACACTTCCAAAGAAGAGCAGGGCAAGTTGATGTGACAGCCAAGCAAGGGGCGACGTAATTAATGTCAGCATTCCGGCATAAATGGCAACACTTGACAAGGGAATAGCAAAATAGTTGGTGATGATAAAGTAGTTTGGAAATTGGTGAAAGTAAAAGATGGAA
>JAUZOX010000657.1 GCA_030706265.1 Bacteroidota bacterium
ACCACCTATGGCAAACCTGTCGGGTTTATCGGAATTCCGGTTGGCGGTTACGACATGTATGCAATCAGTTTCAGAACGCTCAATAAAAACGGACAAGGAGATTATTACACCGGCATGACCCCCGATGTAACGGCATACGAAGATTATTCAAAGGATTTCGGTCAACTCGATGAAGTATACCTTAATCTGGCGCTGACGACATTGGGCGTAAAATCCCTGCCTATCCTCAAGGCCCAGAAAGCAGGAATAGGAACCTTGAATAATAACAGATTTGACAGAAGTTTTAAGGGAATGATCTTAAAATCGAGATTACTTAAATAACGATGGGTTGTTTCTGAAGAACCCGACACATCATCGTAGAGACGCAAGGCATTGCGTCTCTACGCATATAAATATTTACCGGTTCACAAGCTCAAAATGCTAACACATTGACATATAATCAATCTTCCAGATACAATCCAAAGCTTTTAAGTTATGGCCTATAAATTTTCAGTTGTGTTGCTTTTTCTGGCAGTAACACAATTATTCTCCACATCTACCGCACAAACCGCCAGTACCGCAACCAAAGCAAACAGTAAATTCGAAAACTGGTATAATGAAGATCTTTCAACAGACCATAAGTTTGGAATGAGTGTCGACCGTGCTTATGAACAGCTCTTAAAGGGTAAAAAATCGAAGACGGTCATTGTGGCAATCATCGATAGCGGCATTGATATCTTCCATGAAGCACTTGATGGTAAAGTATGGACCAATGAAGCCGAGATTCCGGGGAATGGAATTGATGACGACCACAATGGATACGTTGATGATGTTCATGGATGGTCTTTCCTGGGTAACAGCAAAGGCGAAAATGTGGTTTACGAGAACACCGAGGTATGCAGGCTGTTCAAGGCGTTAGATCCTAAATATAAGAACATTCAGCCCGGGCAGGTCAAGCCGGCCGATAGCGCTGAGTTCCGTTTCTATCAAAAGATCAGGAAAAAATATCTTCAGGAATATGAGAAAGCAAAAAAGGAAGCCGATAAGGCTGCTCCCTTTGCCGCCAATTACCAGTTTGCCGACAGTGTGATGTGTGCCTATCTTCATAAGGAGGATTACACGCTTACTGACTTGAAAACCGTGAATCCGGATACCGTGAAGATTCTGAAATATTCAAAGGAATTATTGGAGTTTCTCTATAAACAAAAGGGATTCGACAAGAGCGAATTTAAAGATTACCTAAAGCAGATTTTGGTAAGATATTATTTCCATGAAAATGTTGATTTTAACCCCCGTATCATTGTAGGCGATAATCCTGAAAATATTGCTGATGTCAATTATGGAAATAACGACGTCATGGGTCCCAATCCGGAACACGGAACCCATGTAGCCGGCATTGTAGCCGCTAACCGTAACAACACAAACGGCGTGAAGGGGGTAGCAGACAATGTCAGGATCATGTCGCTCAGAGTGGTCCCCGATGGCGATGAACGGGACAAAGACATTGCTTTGGCCATTCGTTACGCCACAAAAATGGGAGCCAAGGTGATCAATATGAGCTTTGGCAAAGACACCTCACCGCAAAAGAAATTTGTGGATGATGCCGTAAAAGAGGCCATTGCTCACGATGTGCTGTTTGTGCATGCTGCAGGTAACGATGGCAAAGACATCGATACGACAGATAACTTTCCTTCAGACATATTGCAGGATAAGTCGGATGTGAAGGCAAACTGGATAACAGTGGGAGCCTCATCGATGAAACGGGGTAAAGATCTTCCTGCCGTCTTTTCAAATTATGGCAAGAAAGAAGTCGACATATTTGCGCCCGGTGTTAACATCTATAACTTAAAACCCGGAAACCAGTATAAGGAAAACGACGGTACGAGCATGGCATCGCCGATGGTTACAGGCCTTGCAGCCATGTTACGTTCTTATTACCCGACATTGACTGCACCCCAGGTCAAAGAATGTATCCTCAAATCGGCAAAGGTATACAAGCACAAAGTTTTTTTACCCGAGGAAGGCAGTAGTAAAAGACCAAAGGTCCGGTTCGACGAATTATCCGTTTCGGGCGGAGTGGCAAATGTCTATAACGCAGTGAAACTTGCCGAGACTATGTGTAAGTAGCTGCAAGCTCTGATCACGAAGGCATTTCAAAATAAATTGGCATACTGAAGAGACGCAAAATATTGTTTCTCTTTAATATGCCAATTTACTTTTAAGTAGTAACTGATATTTTCACCTTTAAACCATAAACGTTACCATTTAACGGATAGCTTTTTCAAAGAAGCGGGCAGC
>JAUZOX010000658.1 GCA_030706265.1 Bacteroidota bacterium
CAAAGGAGATAAATTATGAAAAAAAGTTCAACTCTTGTAGGTTTGGTCGTCTTAACTGTTTTCACAGTTGCATTGGTAGTAGTTATAGGTTCCTGTACTAAAACGGGCAATACCCCTTCAGGAAATCATACCATTGACATTAATAACTCAGGTTCCAATAATACGATTTGTAATCCCAAACAATTCACAAGCCTGACCCTTACCCCGGTTGACGGAAGTTCGGCTGCAGTCACTTATAACTTTGTCAGCAACCCATTGGCCGGGGATGTTCTTCTTAAAGTCAATATTGCAGCCAACAAGGTCTATAAGATCGTGGTTTTTGCGGCTAACGGCAAAAGCATTTGGTGGAACTCAGTAGCCATGGCAGTCAATGGTAATACGAATATAGGGCTATACACCAACACTAACGGGTATTCTGACAATAGCTACTGTAATTCCATCCACTGCGATGGGACCAATATTACCTGCAGTAACTAAAAAGCAGCCTAATAATAGACTATAGAAGCATATCCTACCCAGTGGTGTAAAGAAGCCGGAGCCGTGATGCCCATCCTGAGATCTTTAACAGGGAGAGGGTCATGGTCGATGCTGTTTGCATACCCCTGCAAATACCCTTTGAGAGGGAGGGCATTGAGCAGTCGGGCCAGGTGGGCTGCTGTCAGAATTCCAAACGGAACGGAATAACGTCCGCACCAGGTCCATTTATAATCCCTGAAGTTGTTTTCCTGAACGGTACTGGAATAAAAGCCACGTGCCATTTCATATCTTACCGGCCCGGTCAGGCCATGCGCCAATGCATGTTCCTTTTCGACGGCTTTCCGGTACCCGGTCGAATCCGTTCCGAAAGGAGCATAGTTTTTCCCACCCCAATCCTCGTCCCCATAATGAACCGCATCGGTAGTAATCAGGATGGCAAGGTCTTTGCCCCAACTCAGGTGATGTATCTTCATCATAGCATATATCGAAGCGGCAAAAGAGGTTGCCAGACTATCCATCCGGGTATACGACATTGCCGGGACCAGTATCGGTATGATCTCAGCCCCGGGATGATAATACTGGATAAACGGAATCATGGATTCCAGCGAATGTTCTACTATCTGCATGCTGTCATGTACCATGCTGTAATCTGGATTCAATTTTGATTTAAGTTCCTGTTCATAAGGGGAGACCTTACAAATGTCAAAAGGTCCTTTCCAGCCTGTAAAAGAAGCAAAAACCAGTTTGTTTTCCAGGTTCCAAAGCCGTGCCTTGTGTGCCACACCTAAAAGAATGATGGTTTTTGCCTGGATATTGGCGATGGCCCGGGGATACAAAAATCCCGCATAGGTGTAATCGTCATGGGGGCAGATGGCCATCTTCGTTACCTTGTTAGAGAAGGCGGGCTTGCCATGGCTTCGGTATATGCGTTGAATCACCGAATCCACTTGCCATGGAAGGTGCGCAAATCCAACCGTATCCACATAATGGTTCCTGATCATTTGCTCCTGAGAAAATCCCCGATTGGCAAATGAAAGAAGTATAAAGGCAAATAGCAGACGTTTCATCTTTGAAATTTTTTCGATAGACGAAGTTAAGCCATTTTGATGATACAAGCATGATTGAAGAACACAAACACCGATGAAGCGAGCATTTATGCGAGTTCTATACGACCAATTAATAAAATAGTAACCGTATAAAAAATCTTACATGCGAGCTCCATACTCCAGCCATACATGGTTCAAGTTTAGGCGCAAGGCGTAACTTGGACCATGTATGGCAGATGTTTTCCACTTTTTATCAATTGCAAACTAAGTCTATTTTTAGTCCGGGTTACCGCTGCACCCGTACGTCATTGCGGGCTTGACCTCCCCGTGCGTCATTGCGGGCTTGACCCGCAATCTCCTTACTCCGCAATAATAATAAAAGTCTTTAATCGCATATTTGGTCCAAGTTACGGCTTGCGCCTAAACTTGAACCAAATATGCTTACGCCTAAACTTGGATCAGGAATGGGGCACCCCTACCGGATGTCGCTCGCTGCATTCAATACGACCTGGTTAATACAAATTATTTTCTTATCAATGAAGATAATTGGAAATGCTCAAAGTTGAATCTTACAAAAAAATCAAGCTCCTGTCAAGTGGTTTGGGATAAAGCGCTAACTTTATCCCAAAATAAAAGACGATTAAATCAACTAAAGTCGCCATAGAATTACACCATGAAGTATCTCTTTTTAAGTCTTGCTTTTCTTTTTGGGTCTGTCCTGTTTTGCCAGGCACAGCAAAGCAAATGG
>JAUZOX010000659.1 GCA_030706265.1 Bacteroidota bacterium
ACACCGTTCAAAGGAGCATCAATCCGGATGGGATTTTAGTAATCGGGACTTTTTCAGAACAAGGCCCCAAAAAATGCAGCGGTCTGGAAATTAAACAATATTCTGAAAAGTCGATGACGGAACGCCTTAACAGATACTTTAAAAAAATTAAATGCATCAAAGTGGATCACAAGACCCCATTTGATACCATTCAGAACTTTATATTTTGCTGCTTCAGAAAGCCACCCTCGGCTTGATTCAGTCTGAAGAAATTGTTGTCAACTTAAAAACATCAACGCTGACCTAATAAATTTTAACCATCACACTCATGAAAAAATTAGTCGTTTTACTTCTTTTGATCCCCACGCTTGCCATGGCCCAATCCAGCAAAAGAGACAGTATTTGGAAACCCATGAACTTTTTTTTGGGTGAATGGAAAGGGACTTCAGAGGGAGCACCGGGAAAGGGCAATGACGAAAGGAGTTATCAATTCGTGTTGGGACAGAGATACATCGAAGTAAAAAACAAATCAATGTGGTTGCCAAAAGGCACGTCGACAAAAGGTGAGGTGCATGAAGATTGGGGCTATATCAGCTATGACAATGCCCGTAAAATATTTGTTCTGCGGCAGTTTCATATTGAAGGATTTGTAAATCAATACCGATTGGAAAGCATTTCCCAGGATGGAAAATCCATTGTTTTTATTTCTGAAAATATTGAAAACATTCCATCGGGATGGAGGGCAAAAGAATCATATCACCTGATCAATGATAAAGCATTTATCGAGACCTTTGAATTAGCCGAACCCAATAAAGACTTCACGATAAACACCAAGGCCTTGTTTACCAGAAAATAAATCTTGGACTCTAAAAGCACGAGGACAATTAATTACACGCCAATGAAAGATGGGCGGCTCAGGCATTGTGGATGCCTTGGGCAGTCCGTTTTGATCTCCGTACAAAAAACAGACTGATTCCAGGTATTTCACAATCGGGATTCATTCGTCCAAGGCTTGCTTCTGATTCTGCATAAACAAAAGGGAAACTGATTTTTCACCCACCCTTTTTTGTTCTAATCTCTCATTATATTTTTCCTGTTTCCTGAAAGCTTGTCCGGGTGAACAATCCGGGAAAAAAGGTTGTTTTGTAATAAAGGAACATAGTTACTGCCACTTGATGAAATTTAGAATATTGAACATCAATATGTTGTGGCAGTTTTCGAATTACAAACCTATAGACCAAACAACCTTGAAAAAGACCATTATATCGATCCTGATTTTGATGCTCATGAGCACCATTTCAACGCAGGCGCAATGTTTCTCACGCAAAGGGATTATGAACGAAGCCTGTGCTTCAATGACGATTGTCACTCCCCCCGCTTTTGATGTGAGTATCGGATTTAGCAATACTCACCAACTCAAAGTCGACTTGAATTATATCACGCAAGACGAAATTGTTTACGGTGGGGCAATCGGTTTCAGACCCTATAAAACCGAAACCAATATGCCCGAAATCACTTCCTTTAATGGATTTGTGGGTTATAACCTCACGGGTTGTATCATTGTAGGCTGTACGGCAGGATTCAACCGAACCGCCAATAATTATGCCCCAATTGATCAAAAGCAATCCGATAGAGGAAGTTTTAAAAGCAATATTGGCTTGTCGTTAAAATTCATTTCTACGTTTACCCATCTTCCCATCACTTTTGGTGGTTATGCCAATAATGCTGAAATCGGCATTACTGTGGGCACGATATTGAAGTAAAAAAAGAAACAGCATCGATTCATTCGGCCATTTCTGATGTGGTATTCACGAAGGTAAATCAAATTTTAGTGGATTTATTTTTATAGATGCATTGTTTCAGAGTGCAAAATCTACATTTGTAACGATTGAAGCTAATGTTCTTTCCAACGCCGATAAAACCACTGATTGATTTTATCGGCAGCATGAGGGCCGATTCGGTAAGAGTAACCCCACAGAAATTCTTGGGCAGGAGTTCGAACAACTTGTGTTGTTCCGCAACATTCCAGCTGCAATAGCCTGGACTAAACCGGTTGGATACCATCAGATTCTGCGTTTGGTATGTTTCCCGGAGTTGATTCTGTATCCTGTCCATGGCGGTTTCCACCACCACATTGGCAAGGGATTCAATTAAGAATCCCTTTAACACGTCCGTTTGGTATTCTGCTTTGGCGTAATCGCAAAGGGGTTTTCCGGCAGTGCAGGTAAAAACAATGATCTTATCGGAACGCTTCAGTTCGCTGAAAACGATATTGCCGACCTTAAATTC
>JAUZOX010000066.1 GCA_030706265.1 Bacteroidota bacterium
AAAGAAGTTTATTGCTCATCACCGCGACCTCTGCCTTTAAATTAAAGATTTTCCTGATGGTTTATTCCTCCAGTTCCAACCGGAGATAGTCGTACATGATCCCATTGTTGATGGGACCGGCCGGTACAGAGAGTACAAGCTTGTTTGTGCCGGCCTGCATCAGACCGGCGTCAAAAGCAATCTCCCTTTCATACCAGAGTCCTTGTAAACCATGCCGTGTGATGACGCCGTCTCCCGTCAGCTTATCGATCTTTCCGGCGGGTTTGCCGTTTACGGATACCTCAAGCGTTCGAGACCCTGTGCCGCAAATGGCCAGGCGCAGTGTTGCCTTTCCCTTGGGGGCAGAAGGCATGTTGAAGATAACAGTGAAAGGCGTTGCCCTGCCGGGTGACGAGACGCCAAAGAAGGGGGTGGATTTGGCAGCCGGGTTTTCATTGTGGGGCACATGCTGGAAAAACCAGTCCTTCCGGAAGTCGCTCTTTCCGATGGTATAGTTTACATCCTGAGGAAACAACGTGGCGTATTCAATAGAGATCTCGGGATCGTCGTGTTTCTCTGCTCCGTAAAACTCTGACGAGCTGCGGTTGGGGATGCCGATATCCCATAATTGACGTCCATGGCGTAACGGCGTCCAGGTCATTTTTCCCAGGTTGAGTGGTTTACCTGCCTCTACCACGACGTCTTTCACGATATACTCACCCAGCACTCCGTCAGCCATCGCATGCAGCGTATAATGTCCCGGACGCACTTTGGTAAGTTCGAAAGAACCATCGGCCTTACCGCCATTCCAGAACTGGTAAAATTTGCCATCGCGTTGCCAATCGGTGATCACCGGGACCGGCGGGTTTTGAAGGCGTGGCGAAACATAGGCCGGGGCTGTCAATCCCACCATCAGGTTCGTAAATTTCTTGCCTGTAATGGGGTCGTTTAACACGAGTTGTCCCTTTACGGTGGTGCGCTTAGCATCCAAAGGATAATCCACTCCTTTCACCCAAGAATAGGGCCATTTCCTGGCCTCAATGGCTGCACGGGTTCTTGCATCCGCATAGATCTCGGTGTGGTTTGCTCCTGCATTCATATAAATGAAAAAGGGTCCTACCACTTTCTTCCACTCTTCGCCTGCAGCGACATTCACTTCAGCTCCGCCATAATGGCTGCTGCGCCAGTAATTTAGCACGCACCCTGCAGCTTCGGCATTGGTATCCCGGTGCCCCAGGAACTCGACTTTGGTTGGGCCGCCACTCAGGTATTCCATGGATGGATTGATGATGAAAAGGCCCACGTTTTTGGTGGTGCTGGACCATCCGAATGCAGGATTGGCCGATTGCAATGCGGTATAGATATATTTGTCGCCGACATGCAGATCCTTGGGATAGAGGAAGTCGCGTCTGGCGTCAACACTCATCCAGTCGAAGAAAGGTGCAAGTTTGGCACAGAAACGTGCTTCGCCCAGTTCCGTGAGGGAATATTCGGGTTTATGTTCAAAAAAGCAATAGGTATATATGCCCGGTTCACCCCTTCCCAGCGTATAACGGATTTCTATGTCTGAAACAAACTGGCCTTCAGGAGTAGAACCGGGGCCGGTACCCATTTTTCGGCCGTTTGAGATGGCCCTGACCGATACCTCGGCCCTTTCTCCTCCATTGGATTTTGGGTCGATGGTGATAGATGGCAATGCCGGTGCCGAACCCTTAGCACCCATCGCATCGTGTGACCAGTAACCATGCTGGTGACCCGTTATGGAGGGGTTGCGCCAGTTGGGATTGTTAGCGGGAGAATCACCCTGAGCGACGGGTTTGAAATCCGGCAACAAGGTAGTGGCGAGCATCTCAACGTTTTTGTAACGGAGGGAGACAAGATCGCCGGTGACTTTCGACACCCGGGCGGTCACGATGCCATTATCCAGTGTGAAGGTCTCGGCATCTTCTTTTACGGTGACGGGAGTGTTGTCGGAGTATGTTGCAAGCGGGGCAAACAGGCTGATGAAGATCAGCGAAAGAAAAATGATGCCACGAAATAATATTGATCTAGTTATGTCCATGAGTTTGATTTTGTTTTTCCGAGTCCGGTTAACCTGAACCGTTCTCTTGTTTGTTTTAAAATAGTGGTGGTAGTTTCTGTTAATAGTTACTCTGCAAGTTCCAGGGAAATGTAATCGTACATAAGACCATTGTTGACCGGTCCTGCGGGCACAGTGAGGGTGAGTGTGTTGGTACCGGCCTGCATCAGTCCGGCATCGAAAGCCAGGATACGTTCATACCAAATACCTTGTGAACCATGCCGTGTAATGGTACCGTCGCTGGTGAGGCGATCTATTGTTCCCGCCTCTTTCCCGTTCACCGTCACATCAAGTGATCTGGCACCTGTGCCGCATATGGCCAGGCGGAGCGTGGCTTTGCCTTTGGGAGTCGATGGCATGTTGAAGGTTACCGTATAAGGGGTTGCCCTGCCGGGTGACGATATGCCAAAGAATGGGGTGGACCGGGCAGCCGGATTTTCATTGTGGGGTACATGTTGGAAAAACCAGTCTTTCCGGAAGTCGTTTTTTCCGATGATATAATTTATATCCTGCGGAAATAATACTGCATATTTGAGGGAGATTTCGGGATCGTCGTGTCTCTCTGCCTGGAAGAATTCAGAAGCGTTTCTGTTCGGAATACCGATTTCCCATAGCAAACGACCATACCGTACAGGTATCCATTTTATTTTGCCCAGGTTGAGCGGTTTGCCTGCTTCAACGACTATATCGGATACGGTCAATTCTCCGGGGACTCCGTCGGCAAAGGCGTGCAGGGTATAATGCCCGGGACGCACCCTGGCGAGTTCGAACGTTCCATTAGCTTTTCCGTTGTTCCAGAACTGATAGTATTTGGCATCACGCTGCCAGTCCGTTATAGTGGGGGACTGCTGAAGGGCAGACTGTGTGGCTGGCCGTGGTGAGGCGTATGCGGGTGCAGTAAGTCCTACTTTCAGGTTTTTAAAAGGTAACGATACAACCGGATCATTGAGTACCAATTGTCCTGTAACGGTTGCCCGTTCCGAAGCAAGGGGATAATCTGCTCCTTTGACCCAGCCATAAGGCCATTTACCCGCTTCGAGGGAGGCCCGTGCTCTTGCATCGGCATAAATCGCTTTAGGATTTGCCCCTGAGGTAACATAAATAAAAAAGGGCCCTACCACTTTCTTCCATTCTTCACCTGCGGCGACATTTACTTCGGCTCCGCCATAATGGCTGCTCCGCCAGTAGTTTAGCACGCACGCAGCCGCAACCGGGTTGGTGTCACGGTGCCCCATGAACTCCACCTTGGTGGGGCCGCCGCTCATGTATTCGATGGATGGGTTGATAATGAAAAGACCTACGTTTTTAGTGGTGCTGGACCAACCAAATGCAGGATTGACGGATTGTACAGCCGTATAGATGTATTTGTCTCCAACATGCAGGTCCTTCGGATAGAGGAAATCACGCTGAGCATCAACGCTCATCCAATCAAAGAAAGGGGCGAGTTTGGCACAGAACCGCGCTTCACCAAGTTGTGTGTAAGGGTAGGAGGGCTTATGTTCAAAGATGCAATAAGTATATATCCCCGGTTCATCCCGACCCAGGGTATACCGGATTTCAACATCGGCTGCAAACTGTCCGTCCTGACTTGCTCCGGGGCCCGTTCCCATTTTGCGTCCTTCGGCAATTCCTTTCACAGAGACCTCAACCCTTTCCCCGCCGTTTGACTTTGGGTCGATGGTGATGGAGGTTACTGCCGGCGCTGTCCCCCTGGGACCCATGGCGTCGTGTGACCAGAAACCATATTGGTGGTCGGTCATACCTTTGTTTAAGCCGTTGGGATTTGCTCCAGGCGGATCTTTCTGCAAGTCGGGTTCGCCCTGGGGTGTCAGGAAAGTGGCCAGCAATTCCATGCCTTTGTAACGCAAGGATACCAGATCCCCAGAAGCCTTAGCCACGCAAGCCGTCACGATGCCGTTGTCCAGTATATAGGTCTGGGCATCTTCATTCAATGTTACCGGGGGTGGGATCGCACCATAAGCGGGAAGGGCATCGATTGTCAGAATAAGAATGCCCGCAAACAACATCTTAAAAAAATATATGGATCGTTTTTTCATGATTCTGCTTCTTTAGAAATTCTTTTTCATCCATTCAATGACATGATCTTGCGTGGCTGCAGTTAACCGGGCATAATCGTCCGGTTCCATGAGTCCGATTTTACCGGGTACCCCCTTCAGGGTAAAGATATTTCCGGCCCGGGCAACTGCAGCGCGTACTTCACCGGGACTGGCATCGCGGTCTTTCTGTGGCTGCACCACCAATACGGGGCGTGGGGCCACCAATGCCATCATATCGTCGTAATCGTAAGGCAGGGTTGCTTCTTTACCTGCAAATAAACCAAGCCGTGGCAATAAACCGTGCTGATGACTGTAACGTGTCATGCCGCTGGTGCCCTTATCCTGAGTATCGGTGCGCATGGGGGTGAAGCCACAAATAGAAACCACTCCGGCGATCCTTTCATCCAGCGCAGCAGCGTATAACCCCACGGTGCCACCCAGCGTATAACCGACTACCGAAATCCTGGACGCATCTACCAGGGCATCTTTTTGCAAGGCATCCACGGCTCCGCGGACATCCTCCACCATCTTTCCAAGACGTGACCATTCGGGGTAACGGTCATAGAAGGGTTTTGCTTCGTTCCAGCGCATTCCGTATCCGGTCTGGTCAAATGCCAGAACCGCATAACCGGCTTTGGCAAGCGCCAGAATGAGATGCTGGTCGCGTCGATATACCCACATATATCCAAGGGACTGGTGAAATCCGTGCAGCCAAATGACCGTAGGCAATTTGGTGCCTTCAGGGGTATTGGCGGGATAATACAGGTCTCCGGTTACGCCAGAACCAAAACGGATGCGTCGTGAGTTCACCAGTTTATTGTCGGCAGCAGTCCAACCAAACTCTGCGCTGCCACGGGCAATCACCCAGGAAGGAACATCGGGGGCCAATTGTCCGGGGTTTCCAATCTGCCCTTTGGCAATCTCAGTGGGTCCGGTATTGCCGGCTCCCCGCATCGGGAATCCTCCTGACGTTGCAGGCATAAAAGGAGGGGTCACCCCCATCACCCATTCTATGGAGCCACGAAGTCCGGGCACTTGTGCTTCCCAGTCATTGAGGGTGGAGACTGTGGTGGCCGTTACGGCAGGTTTGAGATATTTATTCAAGGAAATGGTTTTTCCGGTTGTGGAATACCACTTGTCGTAATCCCAGGGAAATGCGAAATCGTTTACCCATGTTTTGGAGGTCTTGCCAAACTGGGAATCGAGCCAGTCGATGCAGGCTTCCTGATCATTGCTCCCATGGAAACCGGGTACATGTAACAATCCCATCCGGTTGGGCTGACCGAGCCGGTCATATACTTTACGTGCAGAAGCGTAAGCCTGTTCAATACCCCAGCCATTGGTAACCTCATCGTTATGTCCCCATTCCATGAGCACGGCACGAGGGGCAATCAGTGCCAGGAACAGGTTGGCATCAACAGGTAAACGGTCTTCTCTGCCTGCAAAAAACCTTAGACGTGGTACAAACCAACCGGGAAACATACGGGTAGTGGATTCGATGCTCTCACCGCCACCACGCTCACCCGAAAGTCGCCAGGGCAGCAGTCCGCCTACACCGGTACTTCCGGCTACCAGAGCTGCGATACGATCATCCATGGCTGCGGCTATGGTGGCCATTTTCCCGTCTCGAGAATATCCAAAAATGGCCACTCGTTTCATATCCACCTGGGGAATCGTTTCCAGGTAATCGAGTACTACCTTAACAAGCCAGGCACGACGACCCAGTGTGGCAAAATCATAATCCGGGTAAAGGTCTTTCAGCGCTGCTGCGTCGTCCATCATATCGTTTCCGGCAAAGCCAGCCGAGATATATCCTCGCCGTATCAGTGAAGGCCCCCATCCGGCCAGGTTGGGGCAGATCAGCACCGGGAATTTGCTTCCGGCTGTGCCATCAGGAATAACCAGCCTGACACGCACGCTTCCCTTGCCCTGTGGACCAAACTCAATGCGCACATCACCCGTGAGGTACCCGCTACCCCTGGATTCGCTTGTGGGAACGACACGGGTGATGGTTGCTTTGGGTGGAAAGGTGCCAATCATGTATTTTTCGAAGAGATGGCGTATTTCTTCACGGCGCGCAGACCAGTCTATGGCATTGTTTTTTACGGAGCGTCCGTCAAGGAAACGAAGAGGATCGGGCAACAGGTTAGTGCGGGGCAGCTGGTCGAAATCGGGAGGGAGTTCACCTGTTTTCTGTTGCCAGGCCGTCCACTCCGGGACCTCCGGCAACGTCTGTTTCATCCATTGCAAATAGGCTATTCGTTCGTCTGGTGTCATGGACAACAATGTGCCGGCGCACACGGAAAGCAACAAGCAGAAAATAATTCTTTTCATTGTAGTAAGGATTAGTAGTAAATTTTAGAATTTCATCATATAAGTTATTTGAGATACAAGAATCAACAAACTTAATTATTAATTTTAATTTTTTGCAAGTCACTTTATTAAAATACGATACAGAAATGAAAATTCTTTAGTACGTTTCCTGTTTTCTCTGTAAAACCACATTTTGAGTTTTCGAATGGCTTGTATTCTTACTTGTGTCAACACAAGTAAAGACGCGGCTTTTACACCGGCCGAATTAAGAAAGGAGCACCCGTTTCAAAAAGTTCCGGTACACTCTAAGGGAATGTACAAAAATTGGAATACAATACATTTTATACTATGGCGTAGAAACAGGTCTTCTCAGAATACAAGCGCAGAAAGGGGAAAGCCATTTACTCATAAACATTCATCATCAGTAATAGCGACGAAACGGTTAGGGCCTCCGCTACCGGCTTTCAAGGCAGTACTTTTGCGGAATTACATTATTGGTCATCTGTTGTTCAATTATCTCTCTTAAAGGATGCCTCTTGATTTTTTAGTCCACCTGATATTGGGATTATAGCCGGGAGAATGAAAAGAGGCTGCCTCAAATGTTTGAGACAGCCTCTTCGCTATTTTAAAAAGATAGGGTCTAAAAGGAGAACTCCTGACCGTCATCATGGATGACTGCATTCCCTTTGGTATCCAATTATAATTGTTTTGAATGACCGGTTTATTGATCCGGTCTGATATACAACAATTGTCGTGTTTTATAAAGATGCCATATCGATGACAAAGCGATAGTGGACATCCCCCTTCTGCAGCCGGGTAAAGGCTTCGTTGACTTGCTGAACCCTGATCAATTCGATATCGGCCGTGATATGGTGCTTTGCACAAAAGTCAAGCATTTCCTGGGTTTCGGCGATACCTCCAATGTTAGAGCCTGAAAAGCTCTTTCTTCCATGTACCACATTAAATGCGGATATTTCAAGTGACTCAGGGGGTAAGCCGACCAGGACCACCGAGCCATCCGGTCGCAGCAAGTTAAGGTAAGTGTTGATATCGTGCTTTGCCGAAACGGTATCCAGAATTAAATCCATTTTATTGAAGCAGCTTTTCATTTGGTCATGATCTGAAGACAGGACTGCTTCGTCGGCACCCAACCGCTTGGCATCTTCGACTTTAGAAGGGGAGGTGGTGAACACAACCACATGAGCTCCCATGGCCTTGGCAATCTTTATCGCCAGGTGCCCCAGTCCCCCAATGCCCAGGATCCCCACTTTCTTACCGGGGCCGGCCTGCCAATGCTTCAGCGGGGAGTAAACCGTGATGCCGGCGCAAAGCAATGGGGCTGCTCCTGCCGGATCAAGCGTTTCGGGAATATGTAACATATATTGCTCGTTGCAGACATAGGTCTCAGAAAAACCGCCAAAGGTGGCTCCCCCCAGATATTTATCCGGACTGTTAAAGGAGAAAGTCACTCCCTTATCGCAAAACTGCTCAAAACCTTCCTCACAGTATTCGCAGTGGCCGCATGAGTCTATGATACAGCCGACAGCAGCCAAATCACCTGTCTCGAATTTGGTTACCTGTTCTCCTATCCTTGTCACTCTTCCTACGATTTCATGTCCCGGGACAATGGGAAACATGGTATGGCCGAATTCATTCCTGATTTGATGCAGGTCGGAATGGCAAATCCCGCAATAGAGGATTTGCATTTCTACGTCGTGTGGCATGACTTCTCTTCGTTTTATCTGCATTGCATGTAAAGGAGTGTCAATGGCCTCCGTTCCAAATGCCTTTATATTCTTTGTATTCATCTCTTTTTAAGTTAATGTTTGAGTTTTGTTAATGTATAAGCGTATCCGCTTGTTGTAAAAATTTTTAACGGCTTAGTTGAAAAATTCTTTTAAAGATTCAATATCACATTCCCCAGCATCTTTACCATTTTAGGATCCCGATGGTCAAAGAAGCTGCTTGTTTTGGTGTCCAGTGTTGCAATTGCCTCCATGTCTGCCCGACTCAGTTCAAAGTCGAAGATGTTGAAGTTCTCAACGATCCTCTCCTTGTGGACCGATTTTGGAATGGCCACAACCCCTCTTTGGATCAACCAGCGCAACACGATCTGCGCAACCGATTTCTTGTGTTTTGCAGCCAGGGAAACCAACAGTTCGTTTTGAAACAAACCGTTTCTTCCTTCTGCAAATGGTCCCCAGGATTCAATCTGAACCTTGTTTTCCTTTAGGAATTTTTCGGTTTCAATTTGCTGGCAGTAAGGATGTGTTTCGATCTGGTTCACCGCAGGGACCACCTTGTTATGGATTATCAGGTCCATCAACCGGTCGGGCTGGAAGTTGCTCACTCCAATGGCTCTGGTTCTGCCTTCACGGTACAACTCTTCCATTGCCCTCCAGGAGCCGTAAACATCTCCAAAGGGTTGATGGATCAGGTACAGATCCAGGTAGTCCAGTTGCAACTTTTTCAATGATTTCTCAAAGGCTTTTTTAGCGCTTTCGTAACCTGCATCCTGAATCCAAAGCTTGGTGGTTACAAATAGTTTGTCTCTTGCGATGCCGCTTTTTTTAATGGCACGGCCAACGGCTTCTTCATTTAGATAGGATGATGCGGTATCGATGAGCCGATAGCCGGTGTGCAAAGCTTCCATAACACTGCTTTCACATTCCATGGCATTGGTCACCTGGTAGACCCCAAATCCTAATATGGGCATTTCTACCCCATTGTTCAATATTGTATTTTCCATGATCTTTTAATTTAACAAATTGATTAATTATGAACTAATCGGTTCTTTTTGTTTATTGGTCCTAAGTTGATTATAAACTCCAGGTTACGGAATAAGTTCGGGGAGACAATGACATTATCGGTATCCCCCTCACCTTTGAACTCGGCGTTTGATTTTCACCGATGAGATTCCGGGTGTAATTCATGATGCAAAATTGAGATCAAAAGACGAAATTGTGATAATACAAATTACGGATATGTCTACCATTTTTACTGATTCAGAGGATCGGACTGTAACATGAGAAACATGAAAATAGGGTATCCGCAAAAACAAGATGTACAAGTATATAGACTTCTTTGCAGTGCGCGCTTATGCGATCCGAGCAATTGCATCCTCCCCTGATTGGTTTAGAAAAGAACCGGTAAGCGGACACCGGAAACCATTAAATCGCCATGCATTTTTTTGAAACAATGTCGGTCACTCAGATAAAAATTACAGCCAAAACTTTTAAAATGAGCAAGTCTGTCTTATCTTCGGCCGTTATTATATATTCGCTTCGATTGTTAATGCACGGTTTATCATTGGGAATTGCTAATGAAATTTTGTCGATGGACTTATTAAAACCCGATGAAAGGCTGTATGATGGAAGTCGATCGGGAAACCAATATGAAACCCAAACCAAATGAGTAAAGTAGCATTAATTACCGGAGCATCTTCCGGAATGGGAAAAGCAACAGCAAAGTTGCTGCTGGAAAAAGGTTACACCGTATATGGCGCTGCCCGGAGGACAGAAAGAATGGAAGACCTGAAAAGCGCAGGTGCCATAACGTTGCAACTCGATGTTGCAGACGACGCATCCATGGTCAATGCCGTTGAAGAAATCATCAATTCGGAAGGAAAGATTGATGTGCTGATCAACAATGCCGGTTTTGGTTCTTATGGAGCCATCGAAGAGGTCCCTCTTGCAAAAGCCAGATACCAGATGGAGGTCAATGTCTTCGGTTTGGCA
>JAUZOX010000660.1 GCA_030706265.1 Bacteroidota bacterium
TCGTGTAAAAAGAGGCCATATTGAAGTTGTACATGGCTGCTTCGCATGAAATGTAATTATCGGCAGTCCATCCCTGTTTTTCACGATGCGGACAATCCGTTGCAATACTGTGAAAGTTATTAAGCAAACTGATCCGTGAATTTTCCTGAATACGATTTACGACCGAATTCGAACAGGTAAATGATCCGGTGCTCTCCACATCCGTATGTACCGGTACCCCTTCAACCTGTACTACCTTCACTCCTTTATCAGCAGTAATGCGAATGAACTGGAATCCCTTATAAGAGTAATGGCATTCAAATGTTTCCACTCCTTCCCCTTTTAAGATATATCCATTCTGTTGCCGGATATCGACTCCCGGATCATAAAATGAATTGTAATCCTTATTTTCTACCTTAACTTTCATCCGATTATTCCGGACATTCGGCACAAGCTCCCGGTCTGAAGGCATCTCACTATACTCAACCAACACTTTCGCGCCAGCGGGTCCGCTCACCTTTACGCGCGCCCATCCTGCAATATTCTTTCCGATATCATAAACAGTTCTCCCCTCTCCTTTTGGGTACACCTTTTTAGGAGCAATCGAAGCAAAACAACGAATAGGCGGTATCATTTGCGATTGCAGCGGAGCATTCCAGTTAACAAGTGCAACAGACTGCCAGTGATTATCATTGAAAGAAGATAAAGTCCATCCTTTTTGTTCTCGCCGCGCATCATACATTTCTCCTTTACGGGTGTCGTCAAAGACAATCGGCCCACCCGTAGTCTTCCAGGTCTGGTCAGTCACAATATCCTGAGTTGAGCCATCGGTATATTTCACCTTAATCACAGCCATCACTTTAGGCTGATCGACCCATGAACTAACGCTTAATCCCCAGATATCATTACTTAAAGGATTGTATTGCCCGCGACCGAGCATAACCCCCATCGCATTTTTTCCGGAATGAAGTTGAGAGGTAACATTATAAACGACATAGAAAGATCGCTTATCGAAATTAGTCCAGGCCGGATCAAGCACATGATTCCCGATTCTTTCCCCATTCAGAAAAGCCTCATAATATCCTAGTCCGCAAATGTAGAGATACGCAGACTTCACCTGTTTAGAAACAGAAAATGTTTTACGGAATAACGGAGAGGGATCATAATGAGGCTTAGCCTCTTCATATGACTCCCATATCTTATGATCCTGTCCGGTTTGCAAAGGCCAAGTATCCTCTCGATGGCTAAGCTCGGTGTCTTTATGCTGCTTCCATTCCTTTTTCCATTGTTCACCATCTTTGAAAGCAATCCACCGGGCAGCTCCCCAATCATTGGCAGTAAGCAACCCCATACTCCAGAAAGCCGGAGCGCTCCATGCCCCTACCTGGCCATCTTTATCCCAAACCCTTACTTTCCAATAATACTTTGTATTCGAATGCAGCGATGCTCCCTGATATTCAAGTTGAATTGATTGATCAGAAGTAATCTTTCCACTTTTCCACACATCCGCTTTCCCCGGTGCCAACAATTCAGACGAAGATGCTACTAAAATCTCATAAGCCGTCTGAACTTCACCTCGTTTCTGTGAGCTGATCATCCAACTCAGACGTGGATTTGCAACATCTACCCCCAACGGATTTACAAGATACTCGCAACGAAGATTGTACACCTCGGCTGCATCTAAGAAATTACAACCTAGCAACAAGAAGATTACTGCGAACATTCTTCTCAGAAGAATATCAGTAAATGATTTCATAAAAAAATAGTTTTTCAGCATTAATACATAAAAAACAGAAGGAATAGAGCTGGTATTCCTTCTGTGTCGTTCATTATTAGTTAGTGTTTAAAAATTCAAAACATCCAAAAATCCACTAAGTCCGATAATCCATTTACCATTAAGACTCATCTTCATAGCAGATCCCGACAGACCATTGTGTATTGAGGCAAAGTCTTTCTGTAACAGAAAGAGAATCAAACACAAAATAACCACCTATCTCAAATAAGTTAATCTTTTGGTTTTAAAAACTTTTCGATATCAGTATGTTGATCATCATCATTTTTTGATGGTAAAATGATATTTACCAGAACCGGTTTCAACTTTTATATAGTTTCCTTCGTTTCCTACAACCCGAATATTATTATTCTTTGACAATTCAACGCCGCTTTCCTTAATGGCAGCAGCATTATCTGCCGGGATATAAATTGCAGCTTTCGTATTAACCGGGACCTCTACGTCAAACTGTAATTGACCGGTCTCATTTTTCCAGGAAGAGCTTACCA
>JAUZOX010000661.1 GCA_030706265.1 Bacteroidota bacterium
AAACAAAATAAATAGCGTGAGGACTACTGCTGAGGCATAAGCACGCGTTCTGACTTCTTCGATCGGGGATGAGAGCTGAAAGAAGATGGCCAGCGGAAGCGTAGCGGTTGGCTGTGTCAGCGAAGTTGGGATGCTGTCGGTATATCCCGTTGTGAAAAGGACCGAGGCGGCATCACCGATGGCCCGGCCAAAGGAGAGCAGAAAGGCCGTCACCAGTCCGGATAAGCCTTGCTTGAAAAACACCCGGTAGGCCGTTTCGCTCCTGGTGGATCCCAGGGAATAAGATGCTTCGAGCAGTCCCCGGGGAACCGTTTTGAGGACTTCATCCATGCCTCTGACCATGATGGGGATAATAAAGATGGTAACCGTGATAATACCGGCCAGCAGTGAGGTCTTGAAACCGAAAAAGATCATCACTCCAAAACCAAAGGCGCCGTAAACAATGGAGGGTACTCCCCAGAGCAGGTCCAGAAAGAAACGGATGGTGTTCAGCATCTTCTTCCTTTTCACCATGTGCACGTTCATGAACAGGGCAACCGGGAGACCGACGCAGAATGCCAGGAATGAGGCTCCCACCGAGAGATAGAACGAACCGATAATGGCATTCAGTATGCCGCCCTCTTTCCCGAAATAAAATCCTCCCTTGGGTGGTTGCGATAACATCTCCCAACTGATGGCCGGGAGCCCCTTGAAAAAGATGCTGGCTATAATCAGCAACAGCGCCAGGGCTATGATCAAGGTCGACACGAGCATGAAGACCCGGAAGATTTTTTCCTCTATAAATCTGAATTCTTTCATGGATTATACATTCTTTTCAACTTGCATGATGGCGATACGCGACATACCGTTGAACAACAAAACAATTACAAATAAAACCAATGCAGCCAACATCAGGGCTGAATCATACATCGGGATACTCAGCATTTCTCCATAATTATTGGCAATAAGCGCCGGTAAGGGATATCCTGACTGAAAAGCGCCGGTTGGCATTTTGGTCACATTCCCCGTAACCATCAAAACGGCGATTGTCTCCCCGAATGCTCTGGAAATACCGAGTCCGAATGCAGAAATGATACCCGGGAATGCTTTTTTTAACAACACCAACTTGATGGTTTGCCATTTGGTTGCCCCCAACGAAAGTGAGGCCTCACTCAATTCATCCGGAATCGTTTTAAACACCTCGATCAGGATGTTCAGGATAAACGGAATAATCATGATCGCCAGAACGATGGCACCTGAGAGCAAACAATAGCCCGATGACTGTTTCCCAAAGAAAGGCGCTAAATGTTGCGATACAAATGGAACGATCAGAAGGATGCCCCAGACCCCGTAAATAACCGAAGGAATACCGGCCAGGATATCGATTACCGGGTGCATGATTTTCAGAACATAACTCTTGGCGTATTGGGTGAGATGGATGGCGGAAAGCAGGCAGATGGGACCTGCAATCAACAGTGAAAGCAACGTCACCCAAATCGAACTTACGATAAAGGTTAGCATTCCAAAGTGCCCCGACATCGGACGCCAGTCAGAAGAAAACATCAGACTACTGAAACTTTGTTCCCTAAGCAGGGGCTCGCTCTTGATTATCAATCCGATGCCAATCATTATGGGCATGATGATGACAAAACTCAGGCTGAGGAGCATCCAGCTATTGGCAATCTTATCGCGTAAAAGACGTTTAACAGTAAAGAATTTTCTGTTTATCTTCACCATTTATTTGAGTTTATCTAATTCTTGTTTTATTTTATTCTCAGGCAATTGCACATAACCTGATTCATTGACATATTTCTGTCCATCTTTTAAAATCCATTTCAGAAATTCCGTTACCACGGGATCGGAGGGTTTACCTCTGCTGACAAAATAAAGATCGCGTGCAGGCGGTGAGGGGAAACGGCCATCGCGTATGGCAGCCATTAAGGTATCCAGGGAACCGTAAAAGTCTTCTTCTTTATCAATTTTACCATTTCCATTAACATCCAGTGGGACAACACAGATACCCGGGAAAAATTTACGGGTCCGGATATCATACACATAGATTACGTTATTGTATCCAATTCCTAAAGGATCCTTTTTAACGGCCTCAGCAACCCCCGGATCTCCAAAGACACCGGTGCCATTCAGGCTCTCCTGGTTCTTGCCCAGATATTTACCCCACATTTCACCAGCACCGCAGGCATCACTGCGGATATAGACATTGATTTTCCCCTGTGCTTTTTTATCCACTTTTTGCAGGCTCGTT
>JAUZOX010000662.1 GCA_030706265.1 Bacteroidota bacterium
ATAGGCCTTTTCAATCACACATTTTGCAACACCCCCATCCATATATACATATGCGCACTCACAATCATTCACCAGGGGTGTGACGAAACTTCCCTCCGCATCATAATCAAAGACACCTGTTTCATCGATGACTTTTGCTCCAGCTTCGGTCATGAGCGGACGAATTGTTTCCCTGATGTCCTCCAACACGCCGATTTCTTCTTCATCCAAAGGAGCGCCGGCATCGCCTTCGATACAACAGGCACCATGACAACGGCCCAGATCGCAGATAAAAAATACGGCTCCCAGATCCTCACTTATTAACGTATCATCAATTGCTATCATGGTGCAAAGATATTTTGTATTTTTGCACCATGGCAAATAACGAGGATATTTTTAAGAAAATCATTTCCCATGCCAAGGAGTATGGATTTGTATTTCCATCGAGTGATATATACGATGGGCTGAGTGCCGTCTATGATTACGGTGAGTATGGCGTAGAACTGAAGAACAATATCAAGAACTATTGGTGGCGCGCAATGGTGCAGAATCACGAAAACATTGTCGGACTTGATTCTGCGATCTTTATGCATCCCACCATCTGGAAGGCATCGGGACACGTAGACGCTTTCAGCGACCCGATGATTGACAACCGGGATTCCAAAAAAAGATACCGGGCCGATGTTCTGGTCGAAGATTATGTTGCAAAGATTGAAGAAAAGATAAATAAAGAGGTTGAAAAAGCAAAGAAACGCTTTGGCGACGCCTTTAATGAAGCACAATTCCGTGCAACCAATCCCAGGGTGCTGGAACACCAGGCTAAAATGGATGAAGCCAACACCAGGCTGAACAACTGCCTTAATGAAAATGACCTGGCCGGTGTCAAGAAGTTAATCGAAGACCTTGAGATTGTTTGTCCGGTCTCCGGTTCCAGGAACTGGACCGAGGTCCGTCAGTTTAACCTGATGTTTTCTACCCAGTTGGGATCACTGAGTGAAGAAACCAATACGATATACCTGCGTCCCGAAACGGCACAGGGCATATTTGTCA
Organism: Bacteroidota bacterium; assembly: GCA_030706265.1. Lineage (GTDB taxonomy): Bacteria > Bacteroidota > Bacteroidia > Bacteroidales > Cfx3-03 > Cfx3-03. Next base: position 1,030 of record JAUZOX010000662.1, read on the forward strand.
ATTTCCTGAACGTACAGAAATCGGGTAGGATGAAGGTTCCTTTCGGTATCGCCCAAATCGGTAAGGCCTTCAGGAACGAAATCGTAGCCCGTCAGTTTATCTTCCGGATGCGTGAATTCGAACAGATGGAGATGCAATTCTTCGTACGCCCCGGTACTGAATTGGAATGGTTTGAAAAGTGGAAGGCAGAGCGCCTGCAATGGCATCTTTCATTGGGTACGGCACCTGAGAACTTCAGGTTCCATCCGCATGATAAACTGGCTCATTATGCCAATGCAGCCTGTGACATTGAATTCAAATTTCCAATCGGTTTCAAGGAACTCGAAGGAATTCATTCCAGAACTGATTTTGACCTCACTGCACATCAAAAATATTCAGGCCGTAAAATCCAATACTTTGATCCCGAACTGAACGAAAGCTATATCCCGTATGTTATCGAGACTTCAATAGGCCTTGATCGTACGTTCCTGGCCATTTTAAGCAACGCCTATACCGAAGAGGTGCTGGAAGATGGTTCAGAACGTGTGGTGCTTAAGATCCCTCCCGTACTTGCCCCTATAAAGGCTACTGTATTGCCGTTGATCAAGAAAGATGGTTTGCCTGAAAAAGCACGCGAAATAATGGACGTGCTGAAGGTTGACTTCATGTGCCAGTATGATGAGAAAGATGCCATCGGCCGACGCTACCGTCGTCAGGATGCCATCGGAACTCCGTATTGCATCACGGTGGACCACCAAACACTACAGGATAACACGGTTACCATTCGTGAACGCGACAGTATGTTGCAGGAACGGGTACCCATTGACAGCCTGACGGAAATCATCAGGAAAAAGATCAGTATATAAACCTCGCTGTTTGAGACATGGAAAAACAAACCACTGACAAAGCCGGTTCTGTCAAAAGATATACCGTAACTTCCGCTTTGCCTTATGCAAACGGACCGATCCATATAGGGCACCTGGCGGGGGTGTATGTCCCGGCCGATATTTATGTCCGTTACTTACGTTCGAAGGGCGAAGATGTCCTTTTTATCGGGGGCTCCGATGAACACGGCGTACCCATTACGATCCGCGCCAGGAAAGAGGGACTCACACCACAACAGGTCGTCGATAAATATCATAACATCATCAGGAAGTCATTTGAAGAATTTGGGATTTCATTTGACATATACAGCCGCACCTCCAATCCGGTA
>JAUZOX010000663.1 GCA_030706265.1 Bacteroidota bacterium
ATTATATGCATCGGTTTCATAAGACGATATATTGTTCACATCCCCGTCCAATAGCATATTACTCAGTGAAACATTAATATTTTGAACATTAATATTAATTTGACTGGTGATGCCCATCGGCTTGACATTTTGTGTATTAACCTTAGAGTAGGTATCATTCAGTCTTAAAATGCTTATTGAAATGATTATGCCGAGGATTACTAATATAACAACGGTTCCGCCAAAAGCCCCCAGCATTTTATTGCCAATCTTCAGGTTTTTTAACCCACTAACAGGGCTAAATTTAAACTTCAGCTTCTCAGATTTTTTACTGCTTTTTTTATTAAAATGAAAAGTAAATTTAGGAAGCCGATTAATGAATCTGGATAAGATTTTCGACTTCATCGTCACTCAGCAACCTTTCGCAATCCAAGATTAATTTGACATCCTGCCCGGCTTTTCCGATACCCTTTATAAATCTGTTTTCGTTCTTGCCCATATCCGGAGGCGGTACGATATCTTCGTCGCCAAGAGAAGCAACGTCACATACATCGTCAACAATCAAGCCCACAGAAATGTTTTGCATTTCGACAATAACCACACAAGTTCTGTCGTTATATTCGATGGCGTCCTTTTTGAAACGCATTCTTACATCCATGACCGGTATGATTTTTCCGCGAAGATTGATAATACCCTTTATATAATTGGGCATTTCCGGAACCTGGGTGATTTTCTGGATTCCGACAATCTCGGTAACCTTTTCAATCTCAATACCAAACTGGTCATCTTCGAGTCTGAATATCAAGTATTGATTTTTTTGTTCGTCCTGCCCCTTGTCAGCAAGTAATTCTGATTGAATATCTAACATGATGTGTTCCTCCTCAAAATGACTATTTCGATTTTTTAGTGGGTTGCTGGGACATTTCTATGAGACTGCTAATATCCAAAATCAGGCTGATGGATCCATCGCCAAGAAGTGTACAGCCTGCCACACCCTTAATAGATTTAATGTAACGCGGCAGCGGTTTTACAACGACCTGATGCTCGCCTATCAGTTCATCCGCAAACAGACAAACCATTTTATCTCCATTTTCAACCATCATCATAATACCTTGCGTAAAATCTTGGGTATCCGACTCTGTATGATAGATCTCATGAAGACGAAGAATCGGATAGCATCTGCCACGGTACAAAATCATCTCATTGCCGTCTGGATCCTTAATCAAATCACGCTCCTGCGGTTTAAATGACTCACGGATGGAGGTAATCGGCACAGCATACTTTGCGCTGCCGACACGGATGCTCATACCTTCAATGATGGACAGCGTAAGCGGGAATCGGATGGTAGTTCTTGTTCCGATACCGGGCATGCTGTCAACGGAAACCCGTCCGTTTACCGCCTCAATATTTTTGAGAACAACGTCCATGCCCACGCCTCTGCCGGAAAACTCTGTTACGTTGTCATTCGTAGAAAACCCGGGCAGGAAAATCATGGAGTAAATTTCTTTATCTGTCAATTCTGATTCAGGCTTTGTAAGAAGATTATTTTCTCTGGCACGTTTAAGAATCTTTTCCTTATTAAGGCCTTTTCCGTCATCCGTAACGGCTACGACAACTTCGCCCCCGTCGTTTTTGGCCTCTAAGGTAACTGAAGCAACAACCGGCTTACCCGATGCCTTTCTTTCCTCTGCACTTTCGATGCCGTGGTCAAGTGAATTCCTGACCAGATGCATTAAGGGGTCAGAAATATGATCGATGATATTTTTATCCACTTCGGTATCATCACCGACCATTTTAAGCTGTACGTTTTTGTCAAGCTTTTTGCTCATATCACGAACAATACGGCTCATCTTCTGGAAGGTCGGCTTCAAGGGCACAAGCCGAATGGACATGGCCAGATCCTGCAGGTCATTTGTAATTTTATGAAGCTGACGCGAAGCGTTTTTAAAGTTTTCAAGCGGCAGATCAGCTAAATCCGGGTTTTGTGTAACCATGGATTCAGCAATAACAAGTTCGCCGATTAAATCCATCAGCGTGTCAACCTTGTCAACATTTACGCTGATTATGCTCTGCACAACAGGTGCATTATGATCCTTGGGTGCATTCTGAACATCCGCTGTCTCTTTTGCTGCACTTTGAGCGATTTCTGTTACTTTCTCCGTCTCTTTCTCGAGTTCCGGCTTAGATGCATCCTCTGATGAAAGGATGTATTTCTTCATCAGGACAGTGTTA
>JAUZOX010000664.1 GCA_030706265.1 Bacteroidota bacterium
GGAATGCCTGAACCATCCCTTCTCCATTTTCCGGACAATTCAACTGCCAGGCCATCCATACATCCTGCGCCTGAGAGTATGGTGTGAGTGGGTAATCGTCGCCCAGGTAATAATCACGTATGCTCACGTATTGGTCGAGCGATTTCTTTGCCCAGTCGTAAGGAAAATCCCCGGCCAAATTATACCAGGTCCCATCGCCACTATGTTGCCAGTTGATGCAGATGGAGCTGTTCAAACTGCTCCTGAATTCATAATCGTCCCCTTCGCGGTCTACACTTGCGGCACTCAGGGGAAGCCACGCCATCAGCCCGTAACTGTGACATTGGTGTGCGACAGCATCTCGCGGACCATCGGTTCTCCAGTATGGTACAGCCCTTCCTGTCGTCTCAAGATCAAGACGGCGTCCACCACCGGCGCAATTGTCAATAATCATATGAGGGAATCGTTTCTGCAGCGCATCCCAGTAGGCATACAGCCCTTCTATGTATTTCGCCTCGGTGATCCCCTGACGATTTGATGCGTCCTGGGATTGCCAGATGTCTGATGGTTCTATGTTGAAGTCCTGGCGATAGCAACCTGTTTCAAGACCAAATTCCTTGATCTTGCCGCTAATCAAGTCGGTAATGAATTTCAAAGCTTTCGGATCACCAAGGTTAACCAGTGAATTCTCTGCATTTCCCTCCTTAATCAGCAAGTCACGGTGCTCCTTATCCAGGATTGTCCCTTTATATACTCGTTCCGGCTCGAACCACACCATCAAATGACGGCCATCCTTTTCCAGTCTTTCACTCAATGGTTTGAACCCATCGGGCAATTTCTTCCTGTCTATCACCCAGTTTCCTGTTCCCACGTACCAGTTTACCGTGTCATCATACCAACCAGCATCGACCCAATAATAGTCAAAGGGTATCTTGTATTCTATGAATTTATCTATGTTGTGTAAATGCACGTCAGCATGAGTGGAGCCAAACACACCCCATGTGATTGGAGGATTCAAGGGCTTGCCGTCCACCTGTGGCCGATGGTGAGCTAAAATGAAACGACGGAACAGGTTCTGCCCATTCCAGCGGTCGCCTTTGTAAAAAAGAGTCATGGTCTTTGGCATCCGAATCTCTTCGTCGGGATTCAGTATCAGGTGTGTCTTCAGCATCCCGGCCCTGAACGATAAACCCTGAGACTCCAAATTAAAGTCAGCTCCCCAATTGCCGGACCATCCTACTCCCGTTATCACTCCCCCCTTCTCGTTAACAGCATTGAAAAAAGGGAGTAATTGGGACGATGAACGTCCACTCTGAGCCTCAAAATGCAAAGATTCTCCCTCTTTTTCAAATGATTTCTCCTGTGGCATAAAATCGTCGAAAGAAGCAACCCCACCTTTCGACCAATGAAGGGTTGTTTTTCCGATTCCGGATATCACGTAATCCATGGACTTTATTGATTCAATAATGGGCGTTTGTATCTTGCCAGTGTTTTTCAGCCGAAGATCCATCTCAACCGCATCGAAATCGGTAAAGGTTGTGACCGTGCACTTGATGACAAGGCCTGTGTTTTCATCAAAATAGCTAAATAACGTTTTTTGTTCATTCGCATTGTCTGATTTCAATTTCGTTACTTTCTTTTTCCATTTATTAAGCAGGTTCGCTGATTTTTCTCCGCCATAAATAAACGAAAAAGGAGGAATAGAGTCTTTGACGAAATGCTGCTCGATCCATTGATTGATATTGGTTCCAGACTGCTGTTCGATTTGTGCAGAAAGGCTGTTTGTCAGTAAGCAGAAAATCAAAATGGCCAGGGATAAAAGAATTCCTGATCCAGGCTTGGATTGGTGGGGTAATAGGGGATTGTTTACTTTCATAGTTAATGATATTACAATTTTTTAGTTAGGATATATTGAACGTTAATCTCATTCCTATGGGGAGGAATATTTTATATTCTAAAAGCAGGCTATTCCAAAAACAAAATCACCAACTTAAGGTTTTCTATCTTTAAAACTTGTTCCATGGCAAGTATTCTCATTGAGAATCTCATTACAATAGTGCCTTATCTCGGTTTGGATATCTGTAGTTTGTTTTTAACAATTATTATGCCAAACTACCAGTTTATTATTCTTTTTTGCAAAGGGAAGTGTTAAACAATCTATGAATTGACACAATTACATGACAAATGGTGTCAATATAAAAATGAATGAACGGTATTGCTTTGATTTTAGTA
>JAUZOX010000665.1 GCA_030706265.1 Bacteroidota bacterium
AAGGATTCCATGCTTTCGATCTCATCGCCCCAAAAGCATATCCGATAAGCAATATCGGCATAGGCAGGAAAAACTTCGACGGTATCTCCACGGACCCTGAATTGACCCCTGTTCAACTCCAGTTCGGTGCGGGCATACATGCCGTCTACCAGACTATAAAGCAGTACATTTCGCGAGATGATCTGTCCGGCAGTCAGATTGATCACATTACTGTTAAAGTCTTCAGGATTACCAATGCCGTAGAGACAGGATACGGATGATACGACGATTACATCTTGTCTGCCCGATAACAATGCAGAACTGGTACTCAATCGTAATTTTTCAATTTCGTCATTAATCGATAAGTCCTTCTCGATATAGGTATTTGTTGATGGAATAAAGGCCTCGGGTTGATAATAATCATAATATGAAACGAAATATTCCACCCTGTTTTCCGGAAAGAATTGCTTGAACTCTCCGTATAACTGAGCGGCAAGTGTTTTATTGTGACTTAATATCAGGGTCGGCATGTTGATCTCTTTGATTACATTGGCAATGGTAAAGGTTTTACCGGAACCGGTCACACCCAGTAAGGTCTGATAGTTATCACCACGTCGCAATCCTTCGACCAATTGTCGGATCGCTTCGGGCTGATCACCGGTAGGCACATAATCAGAGGTCAACTTAAACTTCATAAAGAAAAATGAATCTGTTATTATTTACAAAATTAAAGCTTTATGATGAAAGAAATGCTATTACTTCATTCTTAAAATTGAAGTAACGGGGTTGTGGTCGCTCAATTTTGTCGGGATCACATGATAATCCAAACTGCTAAACCGATCGCTGTATAGGATATAATCGATCCTGAACGGATATTTGCTTTCGTTATACGTCCGGGCAATACCGTTGCCATATATTGGGAAAGGGTCTTCGAGCGATTTTGAAATGGTGCGGTAAGCATAGGAAGCCGGGGTATCGTTGAAATCGCCACAAAGGATGACAGGGTAGGGGGATTTGCTGACAAAATCAGCAACATTGCGCGCCTCAGGAGCACGCTGCTTTAAGGCCCATCTTAGTTTCCATGCTATTTTGCGTGAATCATGACTGATCCTGTTTTCATCGAAATTGGTGAAGGTTCGCGGAGCATGCAAAATCACTTTTTCTTCGGTATACAGCATATAAGACTGCAGATGAATGCAAATCACCCTTATGGTTTGATTCCGATACAGGATATCGGCATATTGACATGAATAACCGCTGTTGAAATCAAAATGTTTGGATTCCATGACCGGGTATCGCGACAAAATATTGACATCGGTTATATTGTTTTTTTTAATATTGGATTCGGGCATGCTGTTGGCAGAATAGGGCAGGCCTAAACGACGCTTTAAACCCTCCAAGCCAAATTTACCTTCATCGGGGAGGTTATATTCCTGAAAACAAATGATATCAGGATGTTCTTTTTCGATATTGGCAAATGATTTCCGCATGAATTCATCATGGGAGAACCCATCGGTAGGTTGGAAACTCCGCACATTAAAAGTCATGACCTTGATATCTCCTGTTTTTTTTGCTTGTTCACCATGGAAATTAATATTGAAATGTCCCCTGAAAATCATAAAACCCAAAACCAGGGGAATCAATGAAAGCAGCCAGTACTTTCGGCGCAACAATATCCATATAGCGGTAAAGCCAATATTGGCAATATATACCGGCAGGTATACCAATCCGAAAAAGCTAAAAATCCACAGTTTATCCGGTGGAATGATCCCGGCCAGTAATGAAAAGATGAGCGCGGCCACTACCATAAAATGACAAAAGAGAAAAAGGCCGGTTATGGGTTGAATGATATTGGATTTCTTTTTTTTAGACTTCATCAGATGAATAAGTTGTATTAAATAGGTCGCAGGAAACGCGCATTACCAGATTTTTATACGGTCGTTATTTGATGTATTGATCGTATAGAACGCGCATGAATGCCAGGTTCATTGGTGTTTGTGATCTTCATTCATGCCGGTTTGATCTGATCGGTTATTGGCGTTAGCATCGTTCGTGATCGATATGATTTTTTAATAATTGGTTTAGTCTTTTTTAGTATCGTTTCAGTTGTCGTTAATGGTTACGAACCAGTGTTGCCGTAATCGGCAGATGATCTGACAGGTCTTCGTTAATAACGTTGTACCTAAATGCAGTGAACGCCTTGAAACTATGAAG
>JAUZOX010000666.1 GCA_030706265.1 Bacteroidota bacterium
GTCGCCTTTCATACCGGATGAAGCCGGTGTCTCTCCATTTCCCCATTTCAACCAGGCCAGCATCGATTTGCAGATATGAATTCCCCTGTCGTTTACCAGGTTAACCATGACCACATTTTTTCCGGAGGCTTTCAGTATCTGTGATACGGAATAACCTAACAGGTTATTGCGGACATGCCCGAGGTGGAGGGGTTTGTTGGTATTTGGCGAGGAATATTCCACTACGATGGTCTCGTCCGAAGTGCTGCTGGCATAACCATAACCTTGCTTGTTGAATTCCTGGCTAAAGAATGACAGCCATTCATTGCTGCGGATGACCATATTCAGAAAACCCTGTATCACATTGAACGACTCCACTATGTCATAGTTTGCCTGAAGAGCTTCTCCGATTTCCGTGGCACATTGTACGGGAGATTTACGGGCGGCTTTTACAAAAGGAAATACAATGAGTGTATAATCACCCACAAACTCTTTGCGGGTTTTCTGCAGAGAGATATCTGCGGTCGTCAGGGCAAGGTTGTAAAGCTTGTTAACTGTGGTTACAACCTGTTCGGCAAGAATTTTGTCAATCATTTTCTAACAGTTGAATTCGGTTTGCAAAGTTACACATTTCGGTTATATGAAGAATTTTAAAAGCCCTCCATTTCGCAGGTCGCAAAATTGCACCGCCGCATCATTCCTGAAAGATCATTCACCTTCAGAAAAAAATCACCGTGTTAACTAAATGTTCATAATTTATCCCATTTTTTTGATAAACCGAAAAACTTAAACGCGTATCTTTGCAGGTAATTTATCACTCACTCAATCCTAATATATTACCCTTAACTCATTCGTATGAAACAAAACGTAGTGATTATCGGGGCTGCGGGCAGAGACTTCCACAACTTTAATACCTTTTTCCGTGGAAAGGCCGAATACAACGTTGTTGCATTTACGGCTGCACAAATCCCCGACATCGATGGCAGAGCTTACCCGAAAGAACTGGCCGGGCAGGATCTGTACCCAGATGGTATTCCAATTTTAGCTGAAAAGGATCTCGTTCAGCTCATTAAAGAAAAGAATGTTGATGTCTGTGTATTCTCTTACAGCGATGTACCTTACAAGCGTGTAATGAACATCAGCGCAAGGGTAAATGCTGCTGGGGCAAACTTTATGCTGCTGGGGCCCAAAGACACCATGATCAAAAGCACCAAGCCGTTAATTTCGGTGTGTGCTACCCGTACAGGATGCGGCAAGAGCCAAACCTCCCGCCGCATTGTTGAATTACTGATGGCTAAAGGCCTCAAGGTTGTCGTAATCCGTCACCCGATGCCTTATGGCGACCTCAATGCCCAGAAAGTACAGCGTTTTGCAACCGTTGAAGATCTTGCCCGCCACAAATGCACCATCGAAGAGATGGAAGAATACGAACCCCATGTTGTACGGGGTAACGTAATCTATGCCGGCGTTGACTATGAAGCAATTCTTCGCGCTGCAGAAAATGATCCGAAAGGCTGCGATGTCGTGTTATGGGACGGTGGCAACAATGACTTCTCCTTCTACAAAGCGGACCTGTCAATAGGTGTAGCCGATCCTTTGCGTCCGGGGGCCGAAGTATCTTACTATCCGGGTGAAGTGGTTGCCCGTATTTCAGACGTACTCGTCATTAACAAGATCGATTCGGCTTCACTGGAAAGCATCAATACGGTACGCGAAAACCTGGCCCGCATCAATCCGACTGCAATTGTTGTTGACTGTGCATCTCCGGTATCTGTTGACAGACCCGAAGCAATCCGGGGCAAGCGGGTACTGGTTGTTGAAGATGGTCCGACGCTGACCCATGGCGAAATGAAGATTGGGGCAGGTATCATTGCCGCACGCAAATTCGGTGCCGCCGAACTGGTGGACCCGCGTCCATACACTGTCGGCAAGCTGAGCGAAACGTTTCGTCTCTATCCCAACATCGGCACCCTGTTGCCGGCAATGGGATATGGCGAAGAACAGGTCAGAGACCTCGAGACGACGATCAACAATACCCCCTGTGATGTTGTGGTCATTGCCACCCCGATTGATCTTAAGCGCATCGTTAAGATTAACAAGCCTACGGTTAAAGTCAGTTATGATCTCCAGGAAATTGGGTCGCCCAATTTACAAGGCATCATTGATGATTTTGTCCGGAAGCATCATTTAAAATAATTTTTCAAA
>JAUZOX010000667.1 GCA_030706265.1 Bacteroidota bacterium
CCGGTCTTGCTGTTTGCACAACAGGCTGATAAAAGAGAAAAGTATGATATCACAAAAGATAAAGTACTGTACACCATTGGTTATGCACATCTCGATACCGAATGGAATTGGGAATACCCCACTACTATTAATCAGTATATTAAAAATACCATGGAGGATAATTTTAAACTCCTTGAAAAATACCCTGATTATGTTTTCAATTTCACCGGATCACGCCGATACAATATGATGAAGGAGTATTATCCGGCCTCATATAAAAAAGTTTGCGACTACATTAAACAAGGACGCTGGTTTGTTTCGGGTTCTTCTGTTGATGAAGGTGAAGTGAATATCTCTTCTTCTGAATCGGTACTCCGCCAGGTTCTCTATGGGAACCTTTTCTTTAGAAGAGAATTCAACAAAGAGAGTTATGATTACATGCTGCCGGATTGTTTCGGATTCGTAGCAACCCTGCCCTCGGTATGGAACCATGCAGGGCTGCTTGGTTTCTCTACCCAAAAACTGACCTGGCATTCTGCTAATGGTGTTCCTTTTAATGTCGGTGTCTGGGAAGGACCCGATGGGAAAGGTTTACTGTCTGCCTTAAATGCCACAAGTTATGGCGGTAGCGTAGTTGAAAGACTGGATAAAGACAAAGAATGGACCGACAGAATCAATAACGACATCAAAAAGTATGGTCTATCCTTCGATTTCCGTTATTACGGTACCGGTGATGTTGGAGGTGCTCCAAGAGACAAGGACGTCAATAATGCCGTTAATAGTATAAAACACAACGATAGCAACTTCAAGGTAATCTTAACACCCTCTGACCAGATATTCAAAGACATTACCCCGGCCCTGAGGGATAAGCTTCCAACCTATTCGGGCGACTTGTTGTTAACCGAGCACAGTTCAGGATCTATGACCTCCGAATCCTTCATGAAACGCGCAAACCGGAAAAATGAACAACTTGCAAAGTCTGCTGAACAGTTGGCTTCTATGGCCGATTGGCTGGGTAGTGCGGCCTATCCTGTAAACAAGATCAATAACGCATGGGATCTCGTACTGGGCAGCCAGTTCCACGATATCCTGCCCGGAACGGCCACACCCAAGGCGTATACCTATGCCTGGAACGATGAATTCATTGCCATGAACGGATTCTCCGAAGTATTGAAAAATTCAGTTAGTGCTATTGCACAAGGCATGAATACAAAAGTTGAAGGAAAAGCCGTATTGGTCTACAACCCGGTGGCCATTGATCGTGAAGATGTGGTCACTGCAGAGCTCAGCTATGTAAAACTTCCATCCAATGTCAAGGTAGTAGATAAAAACGGGAATACGGTTCCTTCTCAAATCGCCAGCACAAAAGGAAACAAGCTTACCCTTATCTTTTTAGCCAAACTTCCTTCAACCGGACTATCCGTATTCGATGTTCAGGAAACCAAAGACAAAGCTGCTGCATCTGATTTGGTTGCCACAAGTCAGACATTGGAAAACGCCTACTTTAAAATTACAATCGACGCCAATGGCGACATTGCCAGCATCTTTGACAAAACTGCATCGAGAGAGGTGCTTTCAAAACCGGCATCCCTTGAATTTTTAAAAGAAAATCCGTCGCAATGGCCGGCCTGGAACATGGATTGGAACGACCGGAAGAATCCTCCCATCGATTACATGAACAAGGATATCGCGGTTAAAGTGGTTGAACAGGGTCCGGTACGTGTGGCACTCGAAGTGACAAAGAAAGGACAGAACTCCGAAATAAGCCAGATCATCTCTCTTGCAGCAGGTGAAGCCGGTAAAAAAATTGAAGTCAGCAATAAAATTGACTGGCAGTCAAAAGAGGTCAGCTTAAAGGCCGCCTTCCCAACCACCGTTGTCAATGAGCTTGCAACTTATGGTTTAAATACCGCTGCCGTTCAGCGTTCAACCAATAACGAAGTTAAGTTTGAAGTACCGGGACGCCAATGGTTCGATCTTACGGACAAATCCAACAGCTACGGCGTTTCCATCCTTGAAGATTGCAAATACGGTTCGGATAAGCCCGATAACAGCACAGTCAGGCTTACGCTCATGTATACCCCCAAAGCCAAAAATTATGTTTACCAGAGCACCCAAGACTGGGGAATCCATGACTTCAAATATGCCATCTTACCTCATGTTGGCGACTGGGTATATGCAAACACCCCATGGCAAGGCA
>JAUZOX010000668.1 GCA_030706265.1 Bacteroidota bacterium
AGGCCCTCTCTTTACCGGCAGGCCTTTTTGTAAGTAAAATAGGTAAAATTGAACAGGCAGAAACTTTGTTTTCAATGGATACGTTGAACATGATCACGCTGTGTGCTCTTTGCTTATTTGGTTTGTCGGGGCTCCTCTTTTTGGTTCGCCGGAAAGTCACAAAGGCAAAAGTGGTAAGCATCGGGCCCACCTGGGGATGCGGTTATGTGGCACCGACCAGTAAGGTCCAGTATACGGCAAGCTCTTTTGTGAGAACATATCGTAAGCTTGCCGAGCCCCTGTTAAGTGTAGAGGTGAAGAAGAAGGAACTGCAAGGGGTCTTCCCGGATGAAGGAAAACACGAAACCCATCCCTATGACAAGATCGAATCGATATTGATTGATTACCCGCTTAAATATATCCGGCATTTTATCAATCGGTTCTCATTCTTACAAAATGGAGTCTTACAGATATACATTTTGTATGGCGTCGCCTTCATTGGATTGATTTTGGTTATGCCGCTGGTCTATGAAAAAATTATCCTGTTGATTCATTTTCTAAATCACTTGTAGCATGCTAAGCTTACTGTTAATCGTCATGACAAGCCTGTTTTTCACAGGCATCATCATCAAGACCAAGAGCGTATGTTCCGGCAGAAAGGGACCGGGAATATTTCAGCCCATAAAGGATGTGATCCGATTGTTCAGGAAAGGGTCTGTTTTCAGTGAAACGGCGACCTTCATCTTCCAGGTTGCCCCAAGCATCTATTTTGCGAGTGTAATCATGGCAATCCTGGTCATACCTTTTGGAAATAGCAGCGGGATCATTACATTCCACGGGGACTTTGTGTTTTTTGCCTATGTGCTTGCGTTGGGGAAATTTTTTAATATCATTTCAGCACTCGACACCGGAAGCAGCTTTGAAGGCATGGGTGCCAGCCGTGAAGCCTTATTTTCCATGTTTGCAGAACCGGCATTTTTCATTCTGATGGGGTCGTTTGCCTTGCTGACAGGACAGACGTCCTTCGTGGAGATCTTTTCCGCGATTAACTTCGGCTCCTACTTTTCATACATGCTGGGGGCTTTGGCCACTTATGTGTTTATCATGATTGCCATGATCGAGAACAGCCGGATGCCCATTGATGATCCCAAGACGCATCTTGAACTTACAATGGTTCATGAGGTGATGATTTTGGATAACAGCGGTTTTGATCTGGGCCTGATTTTGTCGGCCTCTTATTTGAAATTTGCGATGTATGGGGCCATCATCGTGAACTTCTTTATTGGCGGTTTACCATTTTATTCCGCAATCCCCATATTCTTTGGAATACAAGCGCTCTTTGCCATGACGGTCGGTGTTCTTGAGTCTTTTATGGCCCGGTTTCGGATGAGCCATAACTCACAGTTTATCTTTACCTTGTCATCGGTGTCGCTGCTGATATTCTTTGGCGTTCTGCTGATGCTTAAACGTTTCATCTGAAAAATAAATTGATTAAATAGGTCAGATGGAACTCGCATGGATAATTTTAATCGTTGTTTTTGATCTTCGATCATGCTCGTTTCATCTGATTTTCAAACCTCTTATATCTGCCATAAAATGATCAATGTATTACTTATCATTTTGTTGATATCGCTGCTTTATCTTAGCATCGCAAATCGTTTGCTCACCTACATCAAGATTCTTGTTTGCCAGGGAATCATTCTTTTCGGCGTTGCCTTTATAGAACTGAGCGAAATCAATACCCTGAACCTGGTGTTGATCCTGTTGGAAACAATCATTGTAAAGGCAATTTTGGTTCCCCTTTTTATTAACTATATCATTAAACGAAACGGGATAACCCGTGAAACAGAGCCTTTTATACCCAACTTTGTTTCGTTGATCATCGTTACAACGATTATCGTGATCACAATTCTTTTGTCAAATTCAATTTCAGATATCCATCTTGAAAAGATTTCATTTATCGTAGCCCTTTCGACATTGTTTACCGGGCTCTTTATCATTGGGACCCGGAAAAAAATCATCACCCATGTCATGGGGTATCTGGTCATTGAGAACGGTGTTTTTATCTTATCGCTGGCGGTGGGCAATGAAATGCCGTTGCTGGTTAACCTGGGTATTATGCTGGATATCTTTGCCAGTGTCCTGATCCTGGGCATTTTTGTGAACAAGATCGGGGACGTTTTGAAAAATACCGATGTA
>JAUZOX010000669.1 GCA_030706265.1 Bacteroidota bacterium
GATGCCGGCATATTGTTTTTACGCTTTGGAAGATCTTCCCATGGGATAAAAAACCAAGGTTGCATTTATTGTTCGAGATACCGGGGATCTTCTTATGGGTCACCTTTTTAGGATTCGTCTTCAGCTTTTGCATTACGGTGATCCTGTTTCATAAAACATTTTATTTCAACGGCATATTCTGGTACAATGTTTTGATTGCCAATTTTATCGCTTTTTTTGTCACTACCATTCACGAAGGCATCTTCTTTTATTTCCAATGGAAATACAATATTCAACGATCCGAAGACCTGGAGAAATCGACGTATGAGGCTCAATATGAAATCCTTCGAAGCCAGGTGAATCCCCATTTTCTGTTTAACAGCCTGAATACCCTGGCCGCTCAGGTCGAAAGCAACCCCGATGCGGTCTCATTTGTCGAAAACCTCTCGGATTTTCTGCGTTACTCATTGAGCAACACCGGTCGCGAGCTGGTCCCCCTGAAGGAAGAAATCCAGATGCTGCATAAATACAAATACCTGCAACAGTCGCGATTCGGACAGAACCTTGAAATCAACATCGATGTGGACGAGAAGTCGCAAAATGTCTACATCCCTCCGCTTGCCTTACAGATGCTGGTCGAAAACGCGATCAAGCACAACATCATTTCAAGGGATAAACCCCTAAAGATCAATATTTATGTTTCCAACAACAATTATCTCTCGGTAGAAAATAATCTTCAGAAGAAATTTGAACCCGGACGCTCAACGGGCATAGGTTTGAAAAATATCAGCAACCGGTACCGGTATCTGACCCCCCGAAAGGTGATCGCCATCGAATCATCCCTCAAATATAAAGTATCTATTCCATTGCTGGAATTTGATTCGGTAAAGAGCGATAAACCATTTTAGCCATGAAAACCGATACGGCATATTTGCAGGATACAACCCCCGGCCATCATCCGCAGTGCGGATCCATTCATAATTCAATTTAAAAATTATTCACGGATGAATGCATTAATTATCGAAGATGAACAGCATGCCGCCCAGAGGCTCATCAACCTTTTACATGAGACGGGACGAAAGATAGAAATTCTGGATACCCTCGACAGCATTGAATCCTCTATAAAATGGCTGAAAGAAAATCCGGATCCGGACGTGATTTTCCTGGACATCCAGTTGGCCGACGGTTTGAGTTTTGCCATCTTCGATCAGGTTGAAGTAAAAAGCCCGGTCATTTTTGCCACCGCCTATGATGAATATGCCATCAAGGCATTTGAAATCAACAGCATCGACTACCTGTTAAAACCGATAAAACAGGAAAGACTGGAGGCAAGCCTCGAAAAGCTTGAGAAACTCAGGCCCTCGTTGTCGCCCGATGAAATCACAGCTCAGCTACAAAACATGATCCTGGATTACCATGAACGGAACAAGACCTACCGGTCACGATTCCTGGTAAACAAGGCGGACACGATGATTCCCATTGCCGCCGAAGACATTGCATTCCTGTATACCGAAGATAAAGTTGTTTTTTTGATCACACGGGACAACCGTAAATACATGATCAACTACAGCCTTGATCAGCTTGAAAAACAATTAAACCCGATTTCCTTCTTCAGGGTGAACCGGCAGTTTATTGTAGCCATGCGCAGCATCCATAAAATCCATAACTACTTCAACTACAAGCTCAAGATTGAACTGGTACCGGTATCGGAACAGGAAGTCATCGTGAGTAGGCAAAAAGTCGCCGAGTTTAAGGAATGGCTCGATCATTGATCCCGGAGGAAATCGTTTAATAACCGTCCTTTTAGAAAGGGAAGCACCAATGCCGTATTTGTTGGCATGACGTTAAACCGCCACCGGTTTATATCATTGTCTTCCGAAGAGCCTCTGGAAAAACGATCTTTTCACATGACCTTTCAGGATCAGCACTTTTCCCGGAGTTGGAATTGAGTCACCTTCGATCTTGTTGAGTTCTTTTAGCACCTTGATTTGAACGCCGGTAAACTGTGAGACGGAATACCAGGTGTCATTGGGCTGGACGGTGTAATTATCGCGGATTCCATTCAGTTTCTTCCGCTCTATGTAAACAATCTGACCTTCGGCCAACGGCTCATTCCGTTTCATCTCGTTTAACCGGGCCAGCTTGCCAGCCCTGATGTTTAAATCGCTTCCGATCGAAAGGTATGAATCATTCC